>JAYTQA010000218.1:0-10537 GCA_043746955.1 bacterium
GTGATGAGGAAAAGTGGAATCCGGTTTTCCTCAACAATCACGCGACCACTGAGACTCCTGAGCATGACGATGTTTCTATCAAACGTCATCATGCTCTAAGCCTGCCCAAATGAACGGGGGCAACCCGCAGGCCGCCCCCTTTGCTGGAACCGCTTAAAGCGGTTTGGGTTGGATAAGGACCAAACAATCGCTTTACCTCTTGGTTGTTCCGCGCAGTTTTTTTGCCGAAACCCGCGTCACAGTTTTCGCAATCCGCGTTGGTCTGGCCCTATTCATATGCCCCGGCACTGGCGGCGGTGGCAGAGCGTGCCGCGCCGGACAAATCAAAGCGCAGGGCGGGGCGGGCCACCATCCCTTTGGCCGGCGATCCGGCTTGCAGCGTATAGCTGCCATTGCCGGCACCCGCGGTCGGACCACTCGTGGTGGCGGCATTTGCGGTGTAAAGCGGGTCGTTGCGCAGCGTGGCACTGGTGCCGATGTTGGCCGCGAGGCCCGGATAGGCTTGCGCAAAGGCCGATCCGATGCCGCTGCTGTTGGCGTCGATGAACATCGAGAACTCGGCCTCGCAGCCCACACCGTACAGGTAGGCCCAGTTGCCGACCGCGCTGGACGCATCGGCTCCCGCCTCGTTGACGCCCCGGAACTGATCGCCCTTGGTGTTAATCTGGACGTGGATATTGCCGCGCACCGCCATCAGCTTGTTGCTTCGCCGCGTGGCCCCCTCATCATAGAAGATGTTGGCGCGGCCATTGATGAAGAAGCCCGCGAAACTGTTGCTCTGGATCAGGATGTGCTGGGTATTGCCGGACGTGGCGTCAGCCGAGGACCGGATCGCAGGACTGCTCGTGGCGCTGGTATATTCCACCACGTTTTGAACAAAGGCCGCGCCGATGCAATCGGTGGTAGCCCCCACGGTCCAGGCCCCGGCGTTGGACCCGACTTTCATCAGCTTGTTAAACGCCATGATCCCGCCGGTCTGGGTCCGGGTGCCCGCGCTGGTGCCATCCAGACCGGTCCACGCATTGCCGATGGCAAGCCACGATTCCACGGTCTGGGCGGCCAGCGTCATGCTCGTGCCGCGCCACAGGCGGTGCTCATAAGTGCCCGCAGTCAGCGCGCCGGTGGCCAGATTGGTCAGGACGGTGCCCAGCCAGTAGCCATGGGAGTTGGCATAGATGGTGGCCGAGTTTGCCCCGTTATCGAAAGCGCATTGATCGAAGGTCAGGTGCAGGGCCGATGTCGCCTCGCCTTGGATTGTCGATGCACCAGTGCGCTGCACGGTGATATCGAAGAACCGCAGCCAGCCGCCAGCCGCACCAAACCGGGTGCGGAATGCCGCAAGACCGAACGTCACGATCGAGGCTGATTTTGCCACCGCAGGGTCGCGGGTGATGATGCACTCACCCACGGTCTGGGTGCGCGTGGTGGCGGTCGAGGCCATCACGAACGAACCCGCGCCGACCCGGATGATGCAGCCGTCCAGCGTCGCGTTGACCGCAATCAGCCGGTTGATTGCCCCCAGAACGGTGAGGCACGGGGCTGCCGCCGCCGTTGCCGCCGTGGTGCTGACGGCACCCGTGGTATCATTGCCGGTGGTGGCCACATAGACAAAGACCGGGTTGGCCGCGAGGGTGGTATTGCGCAGATAAATCCGGGGCGAAAACTCGCGCTCTACCGCACTGGCCGCGCTGTCCGCCACCGAAGCAGCGCCACCGATGAACGGATAGACCTTGGCGTTGACGGTGATCGTGGCCGGATTGGCCAGGGTCGATACGTCCAGATCGCATTGATAGACGATGATCGGGTTGGCATCACCGGCCCGGCCCGAGATCACCGAGACAGCGACCTTCTGGGTGACGGTGGTGGTGCCATCAGTGGCGCGGAACTCGACGCAAGCGACCTGTTCGCGGTTGCGCCCGTTGCGGTGAAACGCCACCAGTTCCAGCCGGATGATGTTGCCGACCACGGTATGGTCGGACAGCACCCAGTTGGCAATCGGCTTGGGGCTGACCTCGGCGGAGTTGTTGGTGACACCGGTCACGGTGTCGGTCGAATAGACATAATCGGTCAGCGCACAGCGGCTCGTGTCCAGCGTGGCCTGATTTGGATAGGCTTGGCGGACCCGCTGGGTGAGGGTGAAGGCGTCCAGATAGGTCACAGCCGCCGCAGTGGTATCAAAGCCTTGCCGTGATACCACGACCGGTTGCGGGGTGTTCACCGGATCGAAAGTAGGCGGCGCGGTGACAGTCGCAGACCAACCCTCCGCATTGATCGAGGTGACGCTGGCGAAGGTGGCAATCAGGCCGGACGGCGACCAGGTCAGGCATGGACCGACCGCATTCACGGCGCGGGTCTGGACGTAGTAAACCGTCCCGTCAAGCAAGCCGGTCTGGGCCTGCGCGGCGCTGATCCCGCTGACAGTTGTCCACGTCGCCTGATCGGTCGAATAGCGCATGTCGTAGGACGTGATCGCCGACCCGCCATCGAACGGCGCTGCGGCCCGCGTGGCAGTAAAGCCGGTGCGGGTGTTGGGGGTCACGGCGGGTGCGGCCATAGCGTTTGGGGCGACGGCTGCGGAGGTGATCGGCCCGACCGTGTTACTGTCGGCGGCAGCACTGCCGCTCGCATTGGTCGCGGTGACGGTGCAGGTGATGGTGGTGCCGGCATCCGCCGGGGCCAGCAGATAGGTCGAGGCCACAGCCCCGCCGATCGCTCCTCCTGCGCGCTTCCACTGATACGCAAAGCCGGTCGGGCTGCCGGTCCAGGTGCCATTGCTGACGCTCAGGCTAAGGCCCACTGTCGCGGTGCCCGAAATCACCGGCAAAACGCTGTTGACCGGGGTTGCTGCCACCGTGGCCTGGCTGGCGCTGGCCGACCACGGGGCCGCCCCGACCGCATTGACCGCGCGGGTCTGCACGAAATAGACCGTGCCTGCGGTCAGCCCGGTGATCGTCTGGCTGACACCGATGCCGGTGACTACGGTCCAGCTGATCTGATCCACCGAATGGCGCAGATCATAGGACAGGATCGGCGATCCGCCATCGGCCGGTGCTGCAGCCCGGGTGACCGAAAGCCGGGTCTGGTTTATTTGCGCCAGACCCGGGGCTGTCATCGTGCCGGGGACGCTGAGGGCCGTCAGGCCCCGCGACCGCAGCGTGGTGATCCCGATGCCGATCCCGATATGCATCTCAGGACAGCCCGACCAGATTGGTGGCCGTGGTGCCAGTGGCAAAGATCCGCGCCGCCCGCACCGGCAGCACCGCCCCGGCGGGCACGGCGGCAAAGGTCACGGTATTGCCACCCACCGTGGTGATCTTCACATCGCCCGCCCCGCCGACATAGATGCCGCGGGTGGCGAAGGCGAGGTCGGTGCTGTCGTTGCCCACAACCGCAAAGGCATTGGCACCAGGGCTGGACAGGCCTGGCATGGAAGTCGAGAATGGGTCAGCCATGGTGGCCTCCTGTTGGGGATCTATCCGAGCGCCCCAATCTGGCCCCAAAAGGGTTAACGCCGGTTAACGCCAGCGCGCGCTGGTCCCTTGGTGTCTGGCAGGCCCAGAGTTCTGGCAGGCCCAGAGTTCTGGCAGGCGCTGAGGCTGAGGCAGCACGCCGCAAGCGCCGCACAGCCGCGCGAGATGACCGCAAAGCTGCGGGTTTTCCCGGTTGCACCCAAGGCGCATACGCTGGCTTTAGGCTGATGTTTTAAGCGCTAAAAACCTCACAAGCCGCATTTTACCATCCTCTTGCAATCCACCCCGGTGTTTTCCATCCAGCCCCATCACGCGCGATAAGTAACCATTATCGTGTCTCCTGATCTCGGACAAAATCCGGGGGAAAATGCGCGGAATTCAGACCGGAAACCCCAGGAAAACCCGGTCAGACCACCGCAATCCCCTCGGCCTGGGCGGCTTTGGCCAAGGCCAGGTCGCGGGTGGCCAGGACTGCGCCGTGACGCAGCGCTAGGTCGAGGTAAAGCGCGTCATAAGCCGTCAGACCATGCTTGCGGCACAAGACCAGAACCGCCGCATTGGACGGGGCCGTGTCGAACTGGATGCCAAGGGCCTCGATCGCTTCCAGGGCCTGCTCGACCACCGCCGCCGGAATCCGCCCGCGCCGTTCGCTGACGATCAGGATGTTGCGAATTTCCACCCACAGCAGCCAAGGGGCCGTGAAGACCTCGTGCCGGCCCGCAAGGGCTGCAAGGTCGATCCCAATCTCGTCCGGCATCAGCCAGCCAGCCAAGGCCGAGGCGTCGACCACCAGCATCAACGCCGTCCTTCGTCACGGGCCGAGATCACTTCGGCGACGGTCAATTTGGCGGTCAGCTTCAACGTATCACCCAACCGCTCCAGCCGCCGGATCCCTGCCATCCGGGCCGCCCTCTGGTCAGGTGCTGCACCGCTCATCGGCACCAGTTGCGCCACCGCCTTGCCACGCCGCGTGATGGTGACCGTCTCGCCCGCCTCCACCACGGCCAAAAGTTCGGACAGGTGGGTCTTGGCTTCAAAGGCACCGACTTCGCGCATGGCGACTCTCCTCAATCAACTGGTTGGTAAACTAGTATGAAATGCCCAAGCCTGCAATCCTTTGCTGTTACCGTCGCCGCTGAGGACGCGGCTGCACTCTCCGCGCTTTATCGCTGCGGCCCACCGGCGAACACCTGCGGGCCTGGGAAAGGGATCTGGCCTATAGTGCGGCGTGGAAGGCCGCATATCCGCCTCACCGGCGAATACAGATGGCCAAAACCATAGACCCTCGCCCTTGCCGTCCTCTCCTGCCCCCTCCGGCATCAGACCCCGGCACCCCCCGATGAGTTCAAACCTGAAGCGCCCGGCCCGGCCAAGTGCGGCCTGTGCCGCCGTGTCGGTTGCCGACGAGGCCAATTTTCAACCCGATGGCACCTGAGTGCTGCCGCAAGCCGGCCTCATTTGCAGTACGGCGGCGCGAGTTGCCTTTCGATGTGCAGCCATATCTGGTCCAGCCGCCGCACATGAAGGTCATCGAGGATCACCTCGACCAGCGCCCTCAAAGCCTCACGCCGGGCGGCAATTTCAGCGGGGCCCGGCGCGGCCGTTGATATTTGCGCGGCAGGCAACCTGGTGAACCCCAGGTCGGCGCGAAACTTGGCGTCGCGACGATCGTCCTGCAACAGCAGATCGCCCAACGAGTCGATCAGCAAAGGTGCCGGGGTTGCAGCTTTACTGCCGAGGACCGCACGGCGCAGGTCAAATATCGTCCGGATGTTGAGCGTCTTGAGCGCGAGAAAGCGCTCCGCCCCCACAACCGTACACAACTGCGCCTGCGCCACCCAGTCAATCGTCGTGAAAATGCCGTACGGGCTTTCGACATGCAGCATGATCGGGTTGAAGGTTGCCAGATTTTGCACATCGAAGATGTTGGCCTCCTCCAGCCGGAAGGCGATCATGTGGTCGATGCCGTCAATCAGGGTCAGCGGGATGATCTTGGTGTAGACCTCAAGCTCGGTATAGCGCTGTTTGAAAGCTATCCCGCTTTTGCCCAAGACATAGGCAAGGCCACTTTCCGGCACAAAGCCCAGTGCGAAGGCCAGAAACAGCCATAGGTTGGTCACCCCGGCCCGGGCGGTTGACTTGGCGTCGACCACAGCCGCAAGCCCGGTTTGCTGCAGATCGGCGAGGTTGGCCACGTCATCAAAGGACGGCAGTACCCGGTAGATCACCACCGCAAGGATGACCGACAGCACCATATGCGCGAAGGCGCGCAGAAAGGTCACCGCCGACAGATCGAACACCACCACCGCCCGCAGGAACAGCCGCAGGGTGAAGAAATAGGCCCCCGCAAAGGCCATGCTCGCCACGGTGACCGTGTTGTGAAAATAGGCCTCACGCACGGCGGGCTCCGACGTCACTTTGGTGCCGGCCCCGCCCACCCCCAGAATGTCGGGGGGTAACCATTGCCCGATTGCGGCCTTTGCGTCGAAGGCGAAGTCTGGTGCCAACAAGAGAAACAAACCAAAGCCAGAGAAAATGATATAGGGCACCGCGCAGAACAGGATCATCCAGTCTGACAGCAGCAACATCGGGAATTGCGGCACGTCGGCAATCGTCGGGTTGGTGCCGCGTTCGCGCGGGATGTCGATGAAGTATTTGCCCTTGACGAATTCGAACGACAGAACCGCCGCAGTGCATTTGTCGGGCGCTGCGGCATCGTCCGGCACGCCGCGCACCGGTTTCGGTTTTTCGCCGATGCCGAACACCGTCTCAAACAATTCAATCATCCGGATCCGGGTGATCCGGACCTGCGTGCGGATCGCGATGACCGAAAACGGCGTGATCAGAGCCAAAAACAGCGCGGCCAGGACCGGCACATAATAGGGCTGCGGATCGGACAGCCGGTTCAACAGCAGGATGACGCAGGTGGGAAACCCCACCACCACCAGCAGATAGACGCAAATGCCGATCATCCAGTCGGAAGCGGGTCGGTTTGTCATGACGGCGACCTTTCAAGGGCGGGGTGATAAAATTCCCGCGATCCGGCCCAGAATGTCGATCAGGGCTGCGGCTGCGGCCAAAGCCTGCGCGATATTTGCCAGTTGCTGGCGGGCGGCGTTGGCTTGCCCGACCAGGCCGCGCAAAGCCTCGATTGCCGGCGCGAGCGAGGTCTTCGCCAGCATGACCTTGCGCCGCGCCGCCTCGATCTTCAGGTCGGCGAGGGTCAGGTCATCGACGCGCAGCACGATCAGATTGGCGCCAAGTTCGTCGCCAGCCAGGCGTTTTGCATGGGCCTGGTCGCGCAGCTGGCCGAGGCTGCCAGACAGGATCTCCTGCAGGCGGTCCAGTTGGGCCAGAGCCAGGTTCTGCTCCGGGCCCGAAGGCGTCGCGGAAATATCGTTCATTTTCCAACTCCCTGCTGTGCGAGATCGGCGATCTTGCGGATTTGTTCGAGCGTGGTCAGGTAATCCTCGGCCGATTGCGGGCCGGTCAGGCCGTGCAGAAGGTCACCGTGCAATTTGCGCAGCAGCAAAAGCCGGTTGGCGGGATCGGTGGCTGCGGCCTGGTGAAACGCCGCAAAGGTGGTGCGCAGATCCTGCGCGGCGCGGGTCTGGCCCGCCGCGTCATGGGCCACGGCGGCCGTGGTCATCGCGCGTTCGGCGCGGGTCATGTTCTGCTCGGCCGCAACCAGACCGCCGGGCCGCGCGTCCAGATAGAGCACCGCGCCTTGGACCAGCGCGTCGATGACCGGATCGGCCTTGCGCACAACGCGGCGCAGGGCTGCCACGCGGTATTGCGCGGCCAGAAAGCCCACACTTGTCACGGCCTGATCCTTGTTGGCCGCAGCGAAAGCCGCAATTTTCGCCAGACCCGACGACCCCGATCCGCTGCCCAGTTTGGACAGGGCATCGATCACCGCGCCGGTTTGGGTGGCGACCGCGTCAGAGCTGTCGGCCGACGCAATGGCGGCCAGTGCCGTGAAGTAATTCGACAGAACGTCGAGCGCCTCCAGCACTTCGGTCGCATTGACCGGGCCATGATCGGGCAGCGCGGATTGCACCAGATGACAATCCGGCAGGATCATGCCGTTGGTCCGGGCATCTTCATACCGGCAGGTGCCCAGAAGTTCGACGATGGCCTTGCCCTGCGCCACGTAGTCCTGTTCGGCGCGGGCCAGTTCCTGCGCGGCCACCGGTGCCAGCTTGGGGCGCAGGTCGGTGTCGGTGGTCGACAAAAGCGTCTTGGCCGCATCTATTCCGGGCGAGACGTTGGGCACAGTGCAGGCGGCAAGCCCCAAAACCACCGCAAGCGGCAGCGCCGGGCGCCAATAGGCGGTGGGCAAGACGGGTTTGGCCCCGGCAAGGTCGGCCCGGGCATCCTTGCGGAAGGAGCGAGGCAGAAGGCTGCGGTTTGTCATCGGTATCGGCCCTTTCTGACCGGCGGATTACCGGTCATCTGGGGTATGACGATCCGCTTTGACCGTCAGCCGCACGTCAGTCCAAACCGGGCCACCCTGGGGTTTTCGTGAATTGCGCGTGAAACAATCAGGTAGCACTGGGGAAAACCGCCCGGTCGTGGCAGAGTTTCAGCGATGAGCCCTGCACCGAAAGGACATCCGATGGCCAAGGGTTGGACGCCGATTGCCGCCGCACCGCTGGTGCCGGGCTTGCAGGGCTATCCGCAATGGGACCGCGCCAAAGATACCGACTGGCTGCCGGTGTTTTTGAAGATTGAACTGGCGGATGGTGCGGCCGACCGAAGCAAACTGGCCCGAGCAGCCACGGAAATTTTAATCTTCAAAGGCACCGTTCACGGACGGCAGGAATTCGACCTTGTCGGCACCGACATCATCGCCATTGCAGACGGAAAAAAGATTTCGGAAATTCGCCATGCGTTTTTTGCCAGACCGCCGGTGTTGCGCGATCTGGTTGCGAGCATAAAAGCGCTGGTCAAATTGACCATTCTGGCAATCGGTTATCCGATCCCAGCCGTTGAACCTGCTGTCAGCCTTGCGTTTGTGACGGCACTGAAGCAAATGATCGTCCTCCAAGATGGTGAATTTAGGCTCAAGGCCTATGCGAAAGCGCTGCGAAAAATCGGTGCCAATCTTGACGTCACGACCCTGCCCCTGGCGTCAGCCGCTGTGGGCGTGATCGACGATGGCCTGCCCTTCCTGAACCGGCGGTTTCGCGCGACAGAAGACAAAACCCGCATCCGCGAAATCTGGCTTCAGGCCGATGCCGAAAAATTTGCAGCAAATGTCCCGCCGGCAATCGGTCGCGTGCTGCTTACTCAGGGCATCAACGACCGGATCCAGAACTTCCCCGACGAGACCGACGGCTACCGTGAGGTTAATGACCCGCTGTACCCCATTACCCAGCAGCAAAGCACCAACACCCGGGTGAGCCACGGCGCGCATGTGATGGATGTGGCCGCCGGCGCGGATTTTCGGGATTTCGCGCAATGCGATGCCAAGCCGCTGCCGATCTTTGGCGTGCAACTGCCCCCGGCGTCCGTCATAGACACCTCCGGGCGGCGGTTCGAACCGATGGTGATCATGGGCCTGCGCTGGCTCCTGACCCGGGTGCTGGCCATGGCGGTGACCGACGGCGCTAAATCCCATCTGGTGGTCAACCTCAGCCTTGGGTCGTTGGCCGGGCCGGGCAATGCCACCAATTTCCTCGGCGAATGGATGGTGCACGAGATCGCGCGTTACCAGCGGTTGACCCAAAGTGCGGACGGTACCAAACCCGGACAGATGCGGGTGGCTGTCGCCTATGGCAACGCAAGGCGGCAAAAGCTGGTCGGGCGCGCCGTAGTGAAGCCGCCAGACACCGTAACCTGCGACTGGCGGATTCAAGGCGACAGCTACGCCCCGAGCTTTCTGGAACTGCGGTTGCGCCCGGCGGAAGGTGTTGACCTGAAGCGCAAAGACATCACGGTGACCCTGACCCCGCCGAATGGTGTGGTTTCTGCGCTGGTCCTGAACTGGGACTGCCTTGATCATGGCTGGCAATTCTGCGCCGATGCCGGCATCCCGGCCATGGTGCTGCCGCTGGACGAAAAAGGCCAAGACATCCTGATCGCGCTGGCGCCGACCGCCCGGATTGTCCCCGGCGAAATGGTCCAGCCGGGGTGTTGGCGGATTGCCGTCGCAAATGCTGGCGCGGGACCCGCCCTGATGTCCCTGCGGGTCCAGCGCGCCGACACGCCGATGGGTTACCGGGTTCTGGGGCGGCAATCTTACCTTGAAGATGCCGCTGCCTTTGACTGGGATGACGAGACCTTGAACTGGGTCAGACCGCAACCGGAATCCGTCGTGTCGCGGCAGGGCACCTGCGTGGCCTATGCCGGAACCGGCGATCAACAGGGCATCTACTTCGTCGGGGCGATCAAGCCGATGGTTGGCAAAGCACCCGAGGCTTACATCGCCAGCCTCGCCTCGGCTTCGGGGTCCGATCCGCTGCACGTGTTGAGCGCCCCACCTGCCGTTCTGTCGGATGGCCCCAGTTTGGCCGCGATGGGCGACGATGGCGCGCAGATGGCCGGGCGGCGGGCGTCAGGCGTCAGGTCCGGCGCGATTGTGCGGGTTTCGGGGTCTTCGGTTGCGGCAGCGGCGGTGACGCGGCGGCTGGCTATGTGGTTCAGGGACCCCGGCAATCCTCATACGGACTTGACCGCAGAAACCGATTTTCTGTTGAAGATCAACCAGGGGATTGCCAACCCGATTGCAGGCAAACCTCCGAAAGACAAAAGTGCTTTGACCGGGACCGCGAGCCTTCTGGTCGGGTACGGCCCGCTGCGCGGCCAGCGGGCCTATACACCGGGTGCGGATCTGGCGCCTTAGGCAACCCCTCAGGCACGCCACTCACCAACAGCCGCCGTCCAGACGGCCTTGAGGCTGGAGCCATCGTCTGCGGCAAAGCACGTCGCATCAAGATCGTCGCCTGCGCTGATCCCAAGCGCCGGGCCTTTGTTCAAAGCATCGCGCCACTTGAACAGCGTGAACGCCGGACACCAACCGCTGCCGTCGACCGTCCAGGTCGGCACCGTAGCACCCGCCCCGC
>JAYTQA010000219.1:0-3931 GCA_043746955.1 bacterium
GACTACCTGTGGTGAAACGCCACTTGACTTGAGCCGCCCACCATCTAAATTGAGAATAATTCTCATTAACAAAAAGACCGCCACCGCCCATGCCCGCCAAATCCCGCCGAACCTCCCGCCGAACGTCCTGATGAACCTGACCGAACCTCAGGCCAAACCGGTCTGGCGCACCGCGCGCGGCGAGGCGGCGCTGTCCGACGTTCACCGCTCGGTGCAACTGGGCGCCACGCCGTGGAAACGCTTTCTGGCCTTTCTAGGGCCGGGCTATATGGTCGCGGTCGGCTACATGGACCCCGGCAACTGGGCGACCTCGCTGGCCGGCGGGTCCAAGTTCGGCTATGCCCTGTTGTTCGTGGCGCTCCTCTCCAACCTGATGGCGATCATCCTGCAATCGCTGTCGGCCCGCCTCGCCATCGCCACCGGCCGCGACCTCGCCCAAGCCTGCCGCGACGCTTTCCCGCGCTTGGTGACCATCCCGCTCTGGCTCGCAGCGGAAATAGCCATCATCGCCACCGACATCGCCGAGGTGATCGGCACCGCCATCGGCCTGAACCTGTTGTTCGGCATCCCGTTGGAGTTGGGGGTGCTGATCACCGCGCTTGATGTGTTCCTGATCCTCTACCTGCAACGCCGGGGTTTTCGGAAGCTGGAAGGCTTCGTCGTGGCGCTTCTGGCGATCATCGCCGTCTGCTTTGGCCTGCAGGTTGCGATGGCCAACCCCGACTGGGCCGGAGTTTTGCACGGTTTCGCGCCGACCACCGAAATTCTGCACAACCCCGAAATGCTGTACCTCGCCCTCGGCATTCTGGGGGCCACCGTGATGCCGCATAACCTGTATCTGCATTCCGCCATCGTACAGACCCGCAACTGGGGCGACCGGCCAGAGGACAAGCGCGAGGCCCTACGCTTTGCCACCATCGATTCGACCGTGGCTTTGATGTTCGCATTGTCGATCAACGCCGCGATCCTGATCCTTGCGGCCGCCTCGTTTCATGCCGCAGGTCAGACCAATGTCACTGACTTGTCCGACGCGCACCGCCTGATCGGCCCGCTGCTGGGCGCGGGCCTGGCACCGATGCTGTTCGCCGTGGCCCTGCTGGCTTGCGGGTTGAACTCCACCGTCACGGCCACCCTGGCGGGGCAAGCGGTGATGGAGGGTTTTCTGCAAATCCGTCTGCCGCCGTGGCTGCGCCGTCTGACCACCCGGATGCTGGCGATCGTGCCCGCCGCCGGGGTGACAATCTTTTACGGTGCCGAGGGCACCGGGCGGCTGTTGATCCTGACCCAGGTGGTGCTCAGCCTGCAACTGTCCTTTGCCGTGGTGCCGCTGGTCCTGTTCACCACCTCCCGGCCCCGGATGGCAGCCCTGGTGGCACCGCGCTGGCTGGGCCTGCTGTCCTGGCTGGTGGCGGCGGCGATCATCCTGCTAAACCTCAAGCTGCTCGCGGATTTCGCATCGGGTTAAAACCTTGCCGGATTGTCTTTTTGCTGGATTGTCCTTTGCGGGATTGTCTCGGGCGGGATTGTCCCCTGCCGGATTGTCTCGGGCGGGATTGTCTCGGGCGGGATTGTCCCCTGCCGGATTGTCCTTTGCGGGATCGTCCCCTCCGGGTTTGTCCCTTGCGGGATCGGCCAGAGCATCTTCGGATCGCAACCGGCTGATATCCCGCGTTTTTGGTCGCAGCTTCGCGGGCAGGCGCCAGGGCAGAACGTTGTCCCGATCCGCCGCGCGCTACGACGCCAGCCCGGCCAGACCGGCCCGGACCTCGGCCATGGTCACCTTGCCGTCGCCGTCCGCGTCAAACCCCATCAGCACTTTCAGACCGGCGAGTTTTGCCGGGCTGAACGCCGCCATCGCAGCGCCTTCGCCAAAGTCGGCCAGTTCCTGCACACTTACCACCGCATCGCCGTCCAGATCGGCCTTCACGAACGCCTTCTCGATCTTGGCCCGTGCGCCGGCACCGACTGCCGCCTCCGCCGCCACAATCTCATCGCGGGTGATAGCGCCATCGCCGTCCAGATCAGCCGCCATCAGGGGCATGATCGCCCCGGTCCGCGCCTTGGCCCGCACCAGCGCCATGCTGGTCCCCAACTGCTCTTCGGTGATGCCATCGGGCGCACCATAAGACGCAATCAACCCGGCCACAGTATCGAGATAAACCGCCGGATTGGCCTTGAGGGTTTTCAAAAGCGTGTCGGGCAACAGGGGCGACGCCGCAGCCGCAAAAGGCAGCAAGACCGCAATCAGGGTAGGGATCAGTCGCATGGCAGCCTCCATTCCGGTGGTTAATCTCTGGCCCTGATCCTGCCGCGTCTCGGTTAAGGCTGCGTAAACAAAACCCGAACCCATCCCTCAAATTCCGCGCCGCCGCGACCCAAAAGCCGTTTTTCCCCACAGCCTGTCGGTTTTGCCTGCAGACTTGTGGTGCGCCCAGCCTATCCTGGCCAAAACGGAGGCGCCTGCGATGACCCAACCGCTGTACACCCTGCACATGACCCCCGATTCTGCCGCGATGATCGTGCGGATGGCGCTGCGGCTGACCGATGCAGCCTTTGCCGAACGCCTGATCGACCGCGCGGCGGGTGAGCTTGACTGGCCAGCCTACCGCGCGATGCAACCCTTGGGCAAAATCCCCGCGATCCAGACCCCCGATGGCCCGATGTTTGAAACCGCAGCGATCCTTTTGTACCTCGCGGACCGCCACCCAGGCCTTGCCCCGGCACCCGACAGCCCAGCGCGCGCGGCGTTCCTCAAGTGGTTTTTCTTCACCTCGACCAACCTGCACCCGACCCTGTTGCAAGTGTTCTACCCTGAGCGCACCGCTGGCGCCGCCTGCGCCGATGCGGTCCGGAGCCATGCCGCAGCCCGCCTGCGCGACTATCTGACCCTGCTCGACCAGATGGTCGCCCGCGATGCGCCCGATTGGCTGTCGGCCAAACCCTCCGTTTTCGGATACTATCTGGCCACCCTGATCCGCTGGCTCGCAGGCTTTGCGCCCGACCACCCGGGCCACATGCGCAGTGCCGAATTTCCCAGCCTGCACGCCGTCCTTGCGGCCTTGGAAGCCAGTCCCGCTGCCCGTGCCGTGGCGGAGCTGGAATCGCTCGGCCCGACCATCTTCACCAACCCAAGCTATTGAGGGCCTGATGTTTCTTTCGGTGTTTGACATGTTCAAGGTCGGCGTCGGCCCGTCGTCCTCCCATACGATGGGGCCGATGGTCGCGGCCGCCCGCTTCCTTGCAACCCTGCGCCAGTCGCCGTTCCATGCCGCCGGCCTCAAAGCCTCGCTGCACGGCTCGCTCGCCTTCACCGGGGTCGGCCACGCCACCGACCGCGCCACCATCCTTGGCCTCGCCGGTTTTGAGCCTGCCACCTATGACGCCGAACGCGCTGAAACTGTGCTGACCGCCATCCACGCCACGCACACAATCACCCCGCCCGGCCTGCCCACCCTAAGCTTCGACCCCAAGCGCGACCTCAGCTTTGACTATGGCCCGGCGCTGCCCGGCCACGCCAACGGCATGATCCTCAAAGCCACCGACGCCCAAGGCGATGTGATCCTTGAGGAGACCTATTACTCCATCGGCGGCGGCTTTGTTCTGACCGCAGCCGAGCAGACCGAGGCCACCACCGCCAAATCCAAAGCCCGCGCCGATGTGCCCTATCCCTTTGAGTCCGCCGCCGAAATGCTCCAGATGGCCGCGACCTCCGGCCTGACCATCGCGCAGATGAAGCTCGCCAATGAACTCAAATTCCGCACCAAGGCCGAGATCGACCACGGCATTGCCAGACTGTGGGCGGTGATGACCGCCTGCATCTCGCGCGGCATGCTGGGCGAAGGTATCCTGCCCGGCGGGTTAAAAGTCCGCCGCAGAGCCCGCGGCATCCACGACGCCCTGATCGCCGAACGCGGCCTGAACCAGACCCCGC
>JAYTQA010000220.1:0-10472 GCA_043746955.1 bacterium
AGGCCCCGGCGCTGGCTTTGCCAAACGCGCTGCCATCAATGCGCCGATCCAGGGCACCGCCGCCGACGTGATCCGCCGCGCGATGATCCGGATGCCAGCCGCGATCGCAGGCATCCCCGCCAAAATGCTCCTCCAAGTCCATGACGAATTGCTGTTCGAAGTGGAAGAAGCTGCCGCCGCGGCGCTTATTCAGGTGGCAAAGGCCGTGATGGAGGGTGCAGCCCATCCCGCCGTCCACCTCAAGGTGCCGCTGATTGTTGAAGCAGGCCAAGGGGTTAACTGGGCGGCCGCGCATTGACGGAACCGATCCCGTTTGCCACACCCCAGGATTGGTCAGACTGGCTGAGCCATCACCGCGAGGCTCGGGAGGTTTGGGTGCTGCTGTACAAGAAAGCCACCGGCATCGCCTCGATCACCTGGGAGCAGGCAGTGATTGAGGCCCTCGCGCACGGCTGGATTGATGGGGTGAAAAAATCCGTCAGCGAGACCCAATGGATGCAGCGGTTTACGCCGCGGAAGGCCGGGTCCGTTTGGAGCCAGAAGAACATCGGCCATGCGGAAAAGCTGATGGCAGAGGGGCGGATGACGCAGGCGGGATTGGTGCATGTTGCTGCGGCCAAGGCGAACGGGCGGTGGCAGACGGCCTATTCCGGCGGCAAGGGCGCGGCGCTGCCGCAGGATTTTTTGGAGGCGGTGGCAGCGAACCCGCAGGCGGCAGAGGCGCTCAAGACCCTCGATGCCAAGAACCGCTATGCGATTTATTACCGCCTAACCACCGCCAAGCGCCCGGAAACCCGGGTGAAAAAGCTGGCGGAGTTTTTGGCAATGCTGGCGCGAGGCGAGCGGATTTATTGACCCGCGCCAAAATTTTCGACGAAAAATTTTCGCCGCCGAGCGTCAGGCACGATCGATCCGCACTTGAAAGCAGTTGTTCCGCGCCGACCGGACGTGCACATAGGCGATGCGTGGGTCAGCCAGGCGATTGGAAGCCTCTGATTCCAAAGACAATGTCGACACCACGGCACCAGTGCCATAGACGATCCTGTCATCAGGACCATAGCCTCGGACGATGTAGCTGGGGGATTCCAGGATCTCGGGCACAGCCTCACCGCCGCCCGCTTCGCAAGCGTCGGCACACAGAAAGATCGGCCCTAGTTCGGCATAGGGCTGCGGGGCGGGGAAGGGGCGATGTGCCAGTACCAGCATCTCGGCTCCCATGGGAATCATCCTCAGACAATGGCGGCAGGGGTTGCCGTCGCCATCGCTGATCTTCCGCTCGGGCACCTGCCCATTGGCGTCAACCCCGCCGGACTGATAGCCGCGGACGATAGCGGTGGGGATTGGGGTAAAGCGCATCATAGCCTCCATTTTTCCCCAACGTGCCGAAACCAAACCCCCACCGCGACCCGTTTCCTGCGCATTCTCCTTGCACCCAAGGCCCATCCCGCCTATATCGCCAATAACAGCGGTTTCAGGGTCCAAACCTGAAGCTACCGACCTACCTTGCGGGCCTGTTGGCCCGTTTTTCATTTCTGGAACCCGCATGTCTGACCTGATCGCCAAAACCGCCATGGACCGCCGCCTGGCCGATATCATCACCCCGGTGATTGAGGGGCTGGGGTTTGAACTGGTGCGCGTGCGGCTGATGGGCGGCGCTACGCGCATCCTGCAAATCATGGCCGACAGGCCGGACGGCGGGATTGGCGTCGATGAATTGGGCGATATTTCCACCGCCGTGTCCGCCACTTTGGACGTGGAAGACCCGATTGAGGAAAACTACGTCCTCGAAGTCTCCTCCCCTGGCATCGACCGCCCGCTGACCCGGCTCAAGGATTTTGAGATGTGGAAGGGTTGGGAAGCCCGGATTGAAACGACCGAACTGATCGACGGGCGCCGCCGCTTCAAAGGCGGGCTGATGGGCGTCGAGGGCGAGGATGTCCTGATCGAGATTGAAGAAGGTGGTCAAGAGGTGACAATCGGCCTTAACTTCGAATGGTTGGCCGACGCCAAGCTGATCCTGACCGACGAGCTGATCGCCGAGATGCTGCGGCAGCGCAAAGTCCCCGATCTCGACGAAACCAAGTTCGACGAAATTGACCAAACCGAGGGCGACGACGACGAGCCTGTGGAACCCACCAAACACTGAAGCCGGGAGAAGAACATGGCGATTACCTCTGCCAACCAGCTGGAACTTCTGCAAACCGCCGAAGCCGTGGCGCGCGAAAAGATGATCGACCCGGATCTGGTGATCCAGGCGATGGAAGACAGCCTCGCCCGCGCCGCCAAGTCGCGTTACGGCGCGGAAATGGACATCCGGGTGAAAATCGACCGCAAGACCGGCCGCGCTACCTTTGCCCGCATCCGCACCGTGGTTGAGGATGAGCTTCAGGAAAACCATCACGCGCAGATCACGCTGAAGCAGGCGGTGGCGATCAAGGCCGATGCCAAGATTGGTGACGAGATCATTGACGAGGTTCCCCCGGTCGATCTGGGCCGAATCGCTGCACAATCGGCCAAGCAGGTTATCCTGCAAAAGGTCCGTGAGGCTGAGCGTGACCGTCAGTTCGAAGAATTCAAGGACCGCAAAGGCACGATCATCAACGGTCAGGTCAAGCGCGAGGAATACGGCAACATCATCGTCGACATCGGTCGCGGTGAAGCCATCCTGCGCCGGAACGAGAAAATCGGCCGCGAATCGTATCGCCCGAATGACCGGATTCGCGCCTATATCAAGGACGTCCGGCGTGAAGCGCGTGGACCGCAGGTGTTCCTGTCGCGCACCGACCCGCAATTCATGGCCGAACTCTTCAAGATGGAAGTGCCCGAGATTTATGACGGCATCATCGAGATCAAGGCGGTGGCCCGTGACCCGGGCAGCCGCGCCAAGATTGCCGTGATCAGCTATGACAACTCGATCGACCCGGTCGGTGCCTGCGTCGGTATGCGCGGATCGCGCGTGCAGGCGGTGGTCAATGAACTGCAGGGCGAAAAGATCGACATCATTCCGTGGAATCAGGATCAGGCGACCTTCCTGGTGAACGCGCTGCAGCCTGCCGAGGTGTCCAAGGTGGTCATCGACGAGGAATCCGGCAAGATCATCGTCGTGGTGCCGGATGAACAGTTGAGCCTTGCCATTGGCCGCCGGGGTCAAAACGTCCGTCTGGCCAGCCAGCTGACGGCGCTCGACATCGACATCATGACGGAAACCGACGAATCCGCGCGGCGTCAGGCAGAGTTTGCCGAACGCACCAAGCTGTTCATGGACACGCTGGATATCGACGAGATGATGGCGCAGCTTCTGGTGTCGGAAGGTTTCGCCAACCTTGAAGAAGTGGCCTATGTCGAAACTGACGAACTTCTGTCGATCGACGGGTTTGACGAGGGCACGGCCGGTGAACTTCAAGCCCGAGCGCGGGATTATCTGGAGGCTGCCAACAATAAAGCCCTTGAAAACGCAAAGGCTTTTGGCGTGCAGGATGAACTTATGTCGTTCGAAGGTCTGACACCGCAGATGCTGGAAGCCTTGGGCAAAGAGGGGATCAAGACCATCGAAGACTTTGCCACCTGTGCGGATTGGGAGCTTTCTGGTGGCTGGACCACGGTCAATGGTGCCCGGGTCAAGGACGAAGGCATCCTTGAAAAGTTCGAGATGAGCCTGGAAGAAGCCCAGACACTGGTGATGACTGCGCGGGTGATGCTGGGTTGGGTTGACCCGACCGCGCTGAACCCGGTCGCCGCAGAGGAGGCCGGAGCCTAAGTCTGGCCCGGGAACGACTTTGACCCGCGGCGGACGTATCACCGACGACGACGAACCCGAGCGCAAGTGCATCGTGACCGGGGAAGTTCAGCCCAAGTCGGGCCTGATCCGGTTTTGCCTTGACCCCGAAGGTCAGGTGACGCCGGATATTCTCGCCCGTTTGCCGGGGCGCGGGTTTTATGTGTCGGCGGACCGCATGGCGATTGAGAAAGCGGCGACCAAGGGCCTGTTTGCCCGCGCCGCCAAGCAACCGGTCAAGGTGCCCCAAGGTTTGGCCGATCTGGTCGAATCCCTTCTGCTGCGCCGGGTGCAGGACACCATCTCGCTCTGCCGCAAGGCCAATCTGGCGGTGACAGGCTACGAGAAGGTGAAGGAATGGCTGATGAATGGCCGCGCTAAGGTGCTGGTTCAAGCGTCAGACGGGTCTGAACGCGGCAAAACCAAGCTGCGGCCACCTGAACTCGGGGGCGGCTTTATTGGCTGTATGACGGCACGGGAATTGGGTTTGTCCTTTGGACGCGAACGTGCGATACACGCCGCGCTTGCGGCTGGTGTCCTTACGACTCGTGTTGTAGAGGAAGCGGCAAGGCTGGGCGGCTTGCGTTTGCAGGCGACCGGGCATGACGGCGGGAATGATGCCGCCTTGAAGGATTGTTAGGACGCATGAGCGATACAGACGGCAAAAAACCTCTCGGTCTGGGTGGCGCACCACGTTCCGGTCAGGTGAAGCAAAGCTTCAGCCATGGCCGCACGAAAAGCGTCGTGGTCGAGGTCAAGCGCAAGCTGACGGTGGTGCCGAACAAAGGTGCCGCACCGACGCCTGGTACGGCTGCGGCTGTGGCGACCTCGCCCCGGTTGGGCGACCCGTCCAAACGTCCCGCAGGCATTTCCGATGCCGAGATGGAGCGTCGCTTGTCCGCCCTGCGCGCCGCCAAGGCGCGGGAGGTCGAAGACGCAGCCAAACGGGTCGAGGATGAAAAGGCCCGCGAGGAAGACCGTCAGCGCAAGCGCGAAGAGAATGAAGCCAAAGAGCTTGAACAACGTGCGGCAGATGCTGCAGCACGCGCGAAGGTTGAAGAAGAAAATCGCATCAAGGCCGAGGCGGAAGCCGTCGCCCGTGCGGCAGAAGAGGCTAAGAGGCCCACAACGCAAACCTCGTCTGCGGCACCCCGGTCCAACAGCTCTGCTCCGGCCGCGCGTGCCCCGGCTGGCCGTCCGGCTTCGGCCGCACCGGCTGAAGATGCACGCGGTCCGGCCTCTGCCAAACCCGGCCTGCCGCCGCGCCGCACCGACCGCGAACGCGAAGACCGCGACCGTGCCGCAAGCAAGGCCACAGGTGAAGAAGGCCGGCGCGCAGGCAAGTTGACCCTGTCTGACGCCGTGGCCGATGAAGGTGGCCGCCAGCGCAGCATGGCTGCGATGAAGCGCAAGCAGGAAAAGGCCCGTCAGAAGGCGCTTGGCTTGGGGCTGAAGCCCGAAAAGCAGGTGCGCGATGTGCAGTTGCCGGAAACCATCGTGGTGTCTGAACTCGCCAACCGCATGGCGGAACGTGGGGCCGATGTGGTCAAATCGCTCATGAAAATGGGCATGATGGTCACGATGAACCAGGCGATTGACGCCGACACCGCCGAACTGGTCATCGAAGAATTTGGCCACCGCGCCGTGCGCGTGGCCGATGCTGACGTGGAACAGGCGATCGACACGGTCAAGGACAAGTCCGAAGACCTGATGACCCGCCCGCCGATCGTAACCATCATGGGCCACGTCGACCACGGCAAAACCTCACTTCTGGACGCCATCCGCCACGCCAATGTCGTCTCTGGCGAAGCGGGCGGGATAACCCAGCACATCGGTGCCTATCAGGTGAAAACCCCGAATGGCCAGATGGTGACCTTCCTCGATACGCCGGGCCATGCCGCTTTCACCTCGATGCGTTCGCGTGGCGCGAATGTGACGGACATCGTGATCCTGGTTGTCGCGGCAGATGATGCCGTGATGCCGCAGACGATTGAGGCAATCGCCCACGCCAAAGCCGCCAAGGTTCCGATTATTGTCGCGATCAACAAGATCGACAAGTATGAGGCGAACCCGCAGAAAGTGCGGACTGACCTTCTGCAACACGACATTGTCGTCGAAGAAATGTCCGGCGATGTGCAGGATGTTGAGGTTTCGGCCAAGACCGGTAAGGGTCTGGACACTTTGCTGGAGGCGATCTCGCTGCAGGCGGAGATTCTCGAATTGCGGTCGAACCCGAACCGTCAAGCCTCTGGCGCTGTGATCGAAGCCAAACTGGATTCAGGTCGTGGCCCGGTGGCGACGGTCCTGGTGCAGAATGGCACCCTGCGCAAAGGCGATATCTTTGTGGTCGGTGAACAATGGGGCAAGGTCCGCGCCCTGATCAACGACAAGGGCGAGACGATTGCCGAAGCAGGCCCGTCGGTTCCGGTTGAGGTTCTGGGTCTTTCTGGCACACCCCGTGCCGGTGATACGCTGAATGTGGTCGATACCGAAGCGCAAGCGCGCGAAATCGCCGACTATCGTGAGAAGGCGTCGAAGGACAAGCGCGCCGCTGTTGGTGCCGCGACCACGCTGGAACAGCTGATGGCCAAGGCCAAGGCTGACCTGTCGGTGTCCGAATTGCCGATTATCGTGAAGGCCGACGTCCAAGGATCTGCCGAAGCGATCGTGCAGGCGCTTGAAAAGGTTGGCAACGAAGAGGTCCGCGTCCGCGTGCTGCATTCGGGTGTTGGTGCCATCACCGATACCGATGTGGGTCTGGCAGAAGCGAGCAAGGCCCCGATCATTGGCTTTAACGTCCGCGCTAATGCCACCGCCCGTGCCTCTGCCGCGCAAAAGGGGGTCGAGATTCGGTATTACTCGATCATTTATGATCTGGTCGACGACATCAAGAAAGCGGCTTCTGGTCTGCTCAAGGCAGAGATCAGAGAAACCTTCATCGGCTATGCGACGATCAAAGAGGTTTTCAAGATCTCCAATATCGGCAACGTGGCCGGCTGCTTGGTCACCGAAGGGGTCGCCCGGCGTTCGGCGGGTGTGCGGTTGCTGCGCGACAACGTGGTCATCCACGAAGGCACGCTCAAAACCCTCAAACGCTTCAAGGATGAGGTCAAGGACGTGCCGATGGGTCAGGAATGCGGCATGGCGTTTGAACGTTACGAAGACATGCGCGCCGGCGATGTCATCGAAATCTTTGAACGCGAAGAAATTCAGCGCACTCTGGCCTAAGCCGGAGTGCCAGAAACCGAAAGGCCGGGCCTCAAACCCGGCCTTCTTCCGTCCTGTATTTCGGTATCACGCGTTCGCGGGCTCCGGTGCCTTGTACGGCTGCACCGGGCGGCCAACATAAGTGCCGTCATAGACCCTTACGGCGATCTGGCCGTCATTCAAGTCACGCACGAACATACCCTGAATGAACACACTGCTTCCGACTGTGATAGTCCTGATCATCCTGCGTCCTTTTTTTCATTCGGCTCGATAAACAGATGATACGTCGAATTCAACGTTTAAGAAATAGTCACTTTGTGAAACTGCGACGATTTCGTGACAAATCTGCGTTATCATTCGGATAGTGGCATCAAAGCCAGTCGCGCAGCACTGCAACCAGAGGTAGATCAGCTGGCGGCATCGGATAATCGCGAAAATTGCCCGGTTTGACCCATGCAAGCGTCTGGCCTTCTTGCGGTGCGGGGATGCCTTCCCACCTGCGGCAGGCGAAAAGCGGCATCAAAAGGTGAAATGATTCGTAAGTGTGGCTGGCGAAAGTCAGTGGGGCGAGGCAGCTTTGCCACGTATTGATCGCCAACTCTTCGCGCAATTCGCGGATCAACGCGGCTTCGGGAGTTTCATCCGGCTCCACCTTGCCGCCCGGAAACTCCCACAGGCCCGACATCGACTTGCCCGGCGGGCGTTGCGCCAAAAGCACGCGGCCATCGATATCAATCAACGCTACCGCAGAGACCAACAAGATTTTCATGCGCGCGGTTTCAAGACCGGTAATCGGCGTTGATCTCGATGTAGGCCTTGGTCAGATCGCAGGTCCAGACTTTGCGTTTGCCGCGACCCAGACCCAGGTCGACGGCAATGACCAACTCTGGGTTGAGCATGTAATTCGCGCCGTCTGCCTCTCGATATTTCGGATTGCGCCAGCCCTTTTCGGCGACAAGGATATCGCCGAATTTAATCGACAACCGATCACGGTCTGCCTCTGCCCCCGATTTTCCAATCGCCGCCACAATGCGGCCCCAGTTCGGGTCCTGTCCGGCTATGGCGGTCTTGACCAAAGGTGAATTGGCGATCGAAAGTGCCACCTTGTGCGCGTCAGCGTCCGAGGCGGCCCCTGTCACGCTGACCTCGACAAACTTGGTGGCCCCCTCACCATCCCGGATCACCTGATGGGCGAGGTTCAGCATCACGCCCTTCAGCGCCACCTCAAACGCCTTCAGCGCGCCAGCTTTCAGGGGGGCTGCCTCCGATTGGCCGGTAGCGGCCAGCAATAGCGTGTCCGATGTTGAAGTATCACTGTCCACCGTGATCGAATTGAACGTGGCGTCGGTGTTGCGCGACAGCAGTTTTTGCAAGGTGGCGGCGGGGATTTTGGCGTCGGTAAAGATGTAGACCAGCATGGTGGCCATATCGGGTGCGATCATCCCCGAACCCTTGGCGATGCCCGCGATATGGACTGTGCCGCCCTCGGCTTCAAAGGTGGCCGCCGCGCCTTTGGGGAAAGTGTCGGTGGTCATCATCGCAAGAGCGGCCATGGCGATGGCGTCTTCGTTCAGTGCCGCTTGCAGGGCCGGAATGGTGCACAGGATACGGTCATGCGGCAGAGGCTCGCCAATTACACCGGTCGAGGAGGAGAACACGCGGCTGGGCGGTAGCCCCAAGGCCGAGGCCACTCCGCCGGTGATGGCAGCCACAGACTTCTCACCCACCACTCCGGTGAACGCATTGGAATTGCCAGAGTTCACGATGATCGCGGCGCCAGTACCTGCCGCCACTTTTGTCGCAAGCTTGACCTGACAATCGCGCACACAAGCCGACCGCGTGGTCGACCGGGTGAATACCCCGGCCATCGCCGTGCCAGGGGCCAGACGAACCAGCATCACGTCCTTGCGGTTTTGATACCGCACCCCCGCCTCAACCGCAGCAAATTCAACGCCGCGGATCACCGGCAGGTCGGGAAAGCCTTCGGGCGCAAGCGGCGAGACAGGTTTGGTTTTCTTTTCCGGAGCCACCGGGGTGGCCGTGATACCTTTCAGCTTTTTCTTCAGGGCTTTGGCTTCAGATTTCCAATCGGTCTTGCCCATCGGGATTCCCTTACTTGTCCAGCAGCGTGGTATCTTTGATCAGCGCGGGGTCAATCCCTGTGTCGGTGCGGGTGACGGTGGCTTTGTCAGTGACGCTTTTGATAAAAGTGGCAATCGCCGACTTTTGCACCTCTTGCGCAATTTGGTCGTGCACATCGGCCAAGGCCGGCGCGGCTTTGTTGCGGGTTTCAGACACAAGGATCAGGTGCCAGCCGAAATCGGTCTTGATTGGCCCCACGACCTTGCCAATCGGGGCGGCCAAAACGGCATCTTCAAACGGCTTGACCATCGCCCCCACGCCAAACCAGCCGAGGTCGCCGCCTGCTGCCGCAGAACCATCTTTGGAGTTGGCCTTTGCCACGTCCGCAAAAGCCTTGCCCCCCGCAATCTCGGCCAGCAGCGCCTTGGCTTTATCTTCACTGTCCACCAGAATATGGGCGGCGTGGTATTCGAGTTGGGGGGCCATGTCCTTGTATTTGGCGTCATAGGCTTTCTGGATCGCAGGTTCGCCCACCGCATCTTTGATGCCGGTCACCAGAACGTCATTCGACAGGTAATTGCGCTTGAGGTTTTCCAACGCGGTGGCCTGGCGTTTGGACAACGTATCCCCGACCGATTGCTTCAAAGCCTCTTGTTGCACCAACTGGTCCAGAATGCCTTTGAACAGTTGATCGTCGGGGAGGGACTTGTATTGGTCCGGCAAGCCTTCGCGCGTTGCAATCACATCGCCCAAGGTGATTTTCACGCCATTTACGGTCGCGAGAACGGTGTCGGCGGTGGGGTCCGCAGCCTGCGCGGGCAATGACAGCCCGACACACAAGACCAATGCGGCCCAGAACCCGTAAAGTTTCGTCATCTCACACGCTCCTGATGCGGCTGCGACTTGCGCAGCGTTGACTATGGCATGGCCAGACTATCGGCCAGTCTATTGGCGGCCCTGGCCTGGCTACTACTCGCGGCCCGGTTTTACGTTCTATTGGGGCACACCGATCGGCATTTCGGCGAGATTTTTCTTCGGTGGTTGCGATTGGTCTCATCGCCAGGTCAGGGTGGTGCAGGTCAACAATTACTACTACAACAACGTAATAATTAACAGGCATTCGAATGGCGTTAGTCGCGAAACCACGATCACCAACCTGAACCGTACGCCCGGCGTGTGGCAACATGATCCTGAACACCGTCGAGGCGTCGCTTATCGTACCGTGCAGGCGCAACAGCAATTCGGCAGTGCCAATCGGTCGCCCGGTTTATCGCGGCGCGACCGCGACGAAATCAGGCCTGGCGTAGCACCCGACCGCAGCATTGGCGAGGTCGGGCCTGATAGGCAACAGCCCGGCATGCAGCACAGTGCTGACCGCCGTGCGAATGAACATCCGGACCAACGCAAT
>JAYTQA010000221.1:0-3926 GCA_043746955.1 bacterium
CCATGAAGCCCGATATCATATAGGCGGAAAGTTTGGTCAGCGTGACCGGGACGCCCGCGATCCGTGCGGCCTCCGGGTTGCCGCCCACGGCCATGAAATACTCGCCGAGCGGGGTTTTGTTGAGGGTGACCCAGGCCACAACCGCCAGCACGGCCACGATCACCACCGGGTTGGGCACGCCTGCGATGGTGCCGTTGGTCAGGGCACGAAAGCCGTTGGGCAGGCCGAAGATCGGCTGGCCGCCAGTGTAGATCAGTGCCAGCGCGCGGTAAAGTGACAGGCTACCAAGGGTCACGATGAAGGGCTGCAACCCGCCCCAGGCAATCAGCGCGCCATTGACGAAACCGCAGGCCGCACCCACGCCAAGTCCGCCCAGCAGGGCCAGCGGCACCGGCACGCCACCGACCATCATCGCCGCCGCGAGTGTGGCCGTCAGGGCTGCGACCGGCCCGACCGACAAATCAATCCCGCCGGAGATGATCACCAGCGTCATGCCCAAAGCGATGCAGGCGTTGATCGAGGATTGTTGCAGGATATTCAGCAGGTTGGGTGCGGTCAGGAAGGTGGGGGACATCCACGCGAACACCACCGAAATCAGGATCAGCCCGATCAGGGTTCCTGCATCCCGAAACCGGACGCTGGTCAGAAGTTTGGTCATGGGTCTCTCAACTGGCGGGGATGGCATGGCGGGCGATATTGGCCTCGGCGATCTGGCCCTGGGTCAGGGTGGCGCTGATCCGGCCTTGGCGCATCACCAGCACGCGGTCGGCAAGGCGGATGACTTCGGGCAGTTCAGAAGAGACGAACAGGACGGCTTTGCCCTGTTTGGCCAAGCGTTCGATCAGGTCATAGATTTCTGCCTTGGCACCCACGTCGATGCCCCTGGTGGGTTCATCAAACAGGAAAATTTGGGTGCCAGCCGCCAGCCAGCGCCCGATAATGGCCTTTTGCTGGTTGCCACCGGAAAAGCTGCCGATCGGGCGGGTGACATCTGGCGGGCGCAGGCCCACCTCGCGCATCAACGCCTCTGATCGGGATTTCAACGCGGCGGTGCGGATCAGACCAAACCGGGAGAATTGCCGCATCGCGGGCAGGCCGATGTTGGAGGCGACCGGCCGATGGCGGATGATGCCGTCGCGTTTGCGTTCTTCCGGCACCAGACCCAGACCGGCCTTGATCCGGGCGCGCGGGCCTGCGGCTACCGTGTGACCACCGATTTCCACGCGGCCGGTGTCGGCCCGGTCCACGCCAGCGATCAGCCGCATCAGTTCGCTGCGGCCAGAGCCAACCAGACCCGCGACGCCCAAAACCTCCCCAGCGTGGAGGTCGAATGCCGCGTCTTGGACCGCCTTGCCACGCGACAGGCCGGTGATTTTGAGGATTGTGGTGTCGGTAGCAAAAGAATGGTGGGTGGCGTGGGCCAATTCGCGGCCCACCATCAATTCGATGACCTGTGCAATCGGCGTGGCGGGGATCGGCACCCGCGCCACCAGGCCGCCATCTCGCAGGATTGTGGCGGTCTGGCAGACGCGGAACACCTCGTCCAGCTTGTGGCTGACATAGATGATGCTGACGCCTTGCGCCGAAAGACGGCCAATCACCGCCACCAGCTTTTCAAACTCCGCCGGGGTGAGCGAAGAGGTCGGCTCATCCATCGCGATGATGGGGGCATTCGCCCGCAGAGCCTTGGCAATCTCCACGAGTTGGCGCTGTGCAACGCGTAAAGTGCGGATCGGTGCTGACACGTCGATGCCGGGGTCGAGCGGGGCCAAAAGGCGCTTGGCTGCGGCCTCTTGCCTGCCACGGTCAACGAAAATGCCGCGGCGCAGGGCATGCCCTAGGTAGATGTTCTGCGCGACCGTCAGTTCCGGCACCTGTTGCAGTTCCTGATGGATCATCGCAATTCCGGCGGCACTGGCATCGCGGGGCGAGGTGATGTGGACCGGCGCGCCGTCAATCGCAATCCGCCCGCTATCGGCGGAATGAACGCCGGACAGGATGTTCAGCAAGGTTGACTTGCCCGCGCCGTTTTCGCCCAGCAGCCCGTGAACCTCACCGGGTTGAACGGTCAGCGCCACGCCATGCAGAACCTTGGTCAGTCCAAAGCTTTTTTGCACATCGGTCATGGCAAGGCGCGGGGTCATCGTCATATCCCACTGAAAAGACCCGCCCGGATACGCAATCCGGGCGGGCCCGTCTGATCAATTCGGCCAGATCACTTCAACCGACCAGATCACTTCAACAGACCAGATCACTTCAGCAGACCAGATCACTTCAGCAGAACCGTGCGCAAAGCGGCCATGTCGGTGGTGGCATAGGCGTCGACGTTGTCTTTGGTGATCAGCGCTTGCGGCGTGGCCACCACGCGGGGCAGCTTTTGCCCCGCCATCAGACGCAGCGAAACCTCCATGGCAATCTCGCCGGTCAGAACCGGAAAGCTGTCCACGGTGCCGGTCAGATCGCCGGCCTTGATCGCGGCATAAGCGTCAGAGATGCCGTCGGTGCCAAAGACAGCGACCTGTTTCTGCTTGCCTGTGGCCTTCACCGCCTCAACCACGCCCAAAGCCACGCCGTCGTTGTTGGCATAAAACCCGATCAGGTCGGGGTATTGTTGCAGGATGGTGGTGGCGGCGTTGAACGCCTCCTCCCGGCTCCAGTTCGCCGGAACCGAGGCTACGACAGTAAAGGCGCCCGCCGCTTTGATGGTTTCGGTGAAGCCTGCGGTCCGTTGCCCTGCGGCATAAACCCCCGGCTGACCCTCGATCACCGCGACCTTGCCGCCAGCTTTGCGGTTGGCGATGAACCAATTGGCGACGTTGACGCCGTTGCCCTTTTGGACATTGCCGACATAATGTTCAGCCGATGGGATCACCGCGTCGTCGACGTTCAAGACGGGCACCCCCGCCGCCTTGGCCTTTTCCACCGCCGGGATCAGGTTGGCATCCGTTTGCGGCGAAAAAAGCAACGCTTTGAAGCCCTGATTGATCAGATCCTCCGCGATGGAAAGCTGACCCAACTGGTCACCTTCGTTGGCCGCAGCCTGATAGAGCAGGGTGATGCCCAGCTTGTCCGCCTCGTTCTTGTAGCCCTGACCCAGCGAGCGCCAGTATTCATTGGTCAACGTTTTGGATACGCCGCCGATTTTGGTGCCGGCAGGTGGGGCGGGCAGCGGGCCGAACTTGGCGCCAAGTTGCGACCAGTCCATCCGGTCGGGCTCCGAGTCCGAATTCAGCGGTGCCAGGTCGGCATAAGCGGCGTGGATCGAAAAAGCCAACACGCCCGCAGCCAGGGCGCCCTTCAAAAAGTGTTGCATCGGTTCCTCCCATTTTCAACACCTAGTCATGCTGTGCAGGAAAGCTCAGACAGTGGATGCGTCTTTCCCGTGCCAAGCCGGGTGATGTTTTGGGCTGTGACTTGGGTCTTGGCGGAATTGGCCAAAGGCGAGGCGTTGCCGCCCACCAGCGCGAACGCCTGCCGAACGTCCGGAGCGTTGGACGCGACCGAATGGATCCATTGGGCAAAGCGCTGTCCGTGCATGGCGTTCTCCTTAACTGCACGGTAATCCATGAAAACGTGAAGTTGCAAGGGTTTTTGCCAAGGGATCGCTCAGGTGGAGTTTCGACGGCGCGGTCCAGCCGGTGGATCGGAAACCGAGGACCGTCAACCACACATGCGCTCTGTCCGCTGTAAGGGGTGACCCGTCGAAAGCGTCGGCATCGCAAGCAACGCTACCGCGGTTCCGTCGCAGGTAGGGCCGCGAACCCGTTGAATTGGTTACCTGATCGCCGTTACATGACATCTTGACTGTCAAGGAGCGTGGTCTATCAAACCCAAATGCTGCAATGTCATTGAACGTGATCGGCAGGCCATGAGCAGGCTCCCGTCACCTGGCATTGACACAGGCGGCCCGGTCATTGACATCCCGG
>JAYTQA010000222.1:0-3911 GCA_043746955.1 bacterium
TACGCGATGCCCGGTGTCACGGTGGACGGCAATGATTTCTCTGCGGTGGCCGAAGCCATCCACCACGCCATTGCGCGTGCGCGGGCAGGCGACGGGCCCAGCCTGGTGGAAAACCTGACCTATCGCTGGCGCGGCCATTCCAAATCCGACCGCAACCGTTACCGCACCAAGGACGAGATCGAAGCCTGGATGGCCCGTGACCCGATTGCGCGCTTTCAGGCCGAGTTGATCGCCCATGGCATTCTGGACGCGGAGGACGCGCTGGCCGTGGCCGCTGAAGCCGTGGCCGATGTGCAAACCGGCATCGACTTTGCCAAAGCCAGCGCCGCACCCCAACTGTCCGAGCTCACCCGCTATGTCTATGCCGAGGCTTTGCCATGAACGCCGTGGCGCCTGCGGCGACTGCGGGGGGCACCGACCTGCGCATCCTGTCCTATGCCGAGGCGATCCGCGAGGCGATGGCGATTGCGATGGCGGCGGACCCGACCGTCATCCTGATGGGCGAGGATATTGGGGTGTATGGCGGGGCGTTTCAGGTCACGCTGGACCTGGTCGATCGGTTCGGCCCGGACCGCGTGATCGACACGCCGATCTCTGAACTGGGTGGCGCGGGTGTGGCGGTGGGTGCGGCACTGACCGGCCTGAAGCCGATCTTCGAATTCCAGTTCTCCGATTTCGCCATGCTGGCGATGGAGCAGATCGTCAACCAGGCGGCTAAACTGCGCTACATGCTGGGCGGCGAGGCGTCGGTGCCGGTGGTGTTCCGCCTGCCGTCCGGCTCCGGCACCGGGGCTGCAGCCCAGCACAGCCAAAGCATCGAGGCGTGGTTCGGCCATGTCCCGGGCTTAAAAGTGCTGCAACCCGCCACACCCGAAGATGCCAAGGGCATGCTGCTGGCCGCTTTGGCCGACCCTGACCCGGTGATGATTTTTGAGCACAAGCTTTTGTACAAGACGCGCGGCCACGTGCCCGCTGGCCATTACCTGACGCCAATCGGCCGTGCCGCAGTGCGCCGCGCCGGCACCGACCTGACCATCGTGGCAGGTTCGATCATGGTCCACCGCGCCCTTGAAGCCGCCGAACGGTTGGCCGCCGATGGCATCGGTGCCGAAGTGATCGACCTGCGCTCGATCCGCCCGATCGACCGCGAGACAATCCTGACCTCGGTACGCAAGACCGGTAAGCTGATGGTGGTGTACGAAGGCGTCAAAGCCTTCGGTGTGGGTGCGGAAATCAGCGCCATGGTCGCCGAAAGCGATGCGTTTGACTATCTGGATGCGCCGATCCTGCGGCTGGGCGCCGCCGATGCGCCAGTGCCCTATAACCCCGATCTGGAACACGCCTCGGTCCCGCAAGTTGACACAATCGAGGCCGCCGCCCGCAGCCTTGCCCGCCGCGAGGTCTGAATGCCGGTCGAAGTGATCCTGCCCAAGGTTGACATGGACATGTCGCACGGCACCTTTGCCGTTTGGCACGTCGCCGAAGGCGATCTTGTCCAAAAAGGCGCGCCGCTGTTCGATATTGAAACCGACAAGGCAGCCATGGAAGTGGAGGCCCCCGCCACCGGATATTTGCAGCGGATCACCGCTAAACCGGGCGACAAAATGCCTGTCGGTGCCGTCATCGCCTGGCTCTATGCCGAGGGTGAGGCGGTTGACCCGATTCTGGCTGTGCCGCAGGAAAGCTCCACGCGAGTTACCGGCATCGTGATTGCGCCACCCACCAAGGCCGTCTTGACTGCGGCCTCGCCCGATCTGACGCTTGCGCCCAGATCCTTCGTGGCGGTGCCAGAGGCCGATGGCCAATCCAGTTTCAACCGGGCGACCCCCGCCGCCCGCAAGGCGGCACGCGACGCAGGCTTGGCGCTGTCGGATATTGCAGGCACTGGCCCCAAAGGCCGGGTGCAGCGCGGTGACGTCGAACAGGCGCGCGCGCGGCCGGCCCCCCAACCGGTATCCGCGCCGGCCTACTGGGTCGCGCAACCCGGCCCGTTGGCGGTCACACGCCGCGCGGGAACCGGGATACCGCTGGTCTTGCTCCACGGCTTCACAGCCGACAGCACATCTTGGGCACCGCTGGAAAAAGCCATGGGCCAAAACCGCCCGTTGATCCGCATCGACCTGCCGGGCCATGGCAGGTCACCCCGCCGCGCTTTGAGCAGCTTCGCCGACCTCGCGCGCGCCGTGACCGAGGCGTTTGACGAGGCGACCCGCGATGTCGAACAGGTCCACCTTCTGGGCCATTCGCTGGGCGGTGCGCTGGCCTTGGCTGTGGCCGATATTCGCCCGCGCCGTCTGGCCAGCCTGTCGGTGGTCGCACCTGCCGGTCTTGGCCCGGAAATTGATGCGGCCACTTTGACCGGGATCGTGCGCGCAAGCCGCGCCGAAAGCCTCGCCCCTTGGCTGCGCCGGATGACCGCCACGCCGGATGCAATCAGCGATGCCTATGCCCGCGCTGCCATGAAAGGCCGCGAGGACGCCGCCTTGCGCGCCTGTCAGGCCGATATGGCGGCGATAATCTTTCCGGACGGGGTTCAGGCCTTCGACCTGCGCCCGGCGCTTCACCGGGTGGAAGTCCCGACACAAATCCTGTGGGGACGTCAAGACCATATCGTGCCCTTTGCGCAGGCGCTTGCCGTTCACGGCGATTTCGCTATTCATCTCATGTCGGGCGCGGGGCATATTCCGCACATAGAATGCCCCGACCGGGTGGCCCGCATCATCGGTCGAATGTTCGCGGCGGTCGAGGGTCCCGTCTGGTAGATGCGTGAGTCTGTTGCGCGGGGACGAGATATGCAGTTGGCCAACACCAGCGTCCAAAGTGAGACCGACCGACTGCGCGCGCGTGCCATTTGGCTCTATCACGTCGAAGGCTGCACCCAGAACGACATTGCCGTCCAGCTTGGCATCAACCGCGTGATGGTGGTGCGGCTTTTGGCTGATGCCAAACGGCGCAACGAAGTGCGGGTGACGATCTCCGCACCCTTGGCCGAGCTTGTGCAACGGGAGCGCGAGATGGAGCAACGCTTCGCCATAGCCCGTGTCATCATAGCGCCGTTTGACGATCCGGAAGCTGACCCGGTCAAGGTCATCGCGGCGGCGGCGGGGAGTTTCATTTCCAGTCAGATGAAATCCGGGATGCGGGTGGGGGTGGGCTGGGGCCGGACACTCTATAACACCCTGCCGTTCATCGCGGGGGAAACGCTGGAAGATTTCCGGGTTGTCTCCCTTCTGGGTGGCATCGCCGCCGCCCGCCGCTTCAACCCCGCTGAATTCGCCTGGCAATTCGCGGAATTGTTTCAGGGCGAGGGTTTTCTGATCCCCGCGCCCGCCGTGGTGGACAGCCCCGAAACCAAACACGCCCTGTTGGAACGCTGCGGTCTGTCAGCGATCTTCGAGATGGCCGATAAACTTGATATGGCGCTTTTGTCCTGCGGCGGCATCAGTAATCTGACCACCAGCTACCGCACCGGTTACCTTTCCGAAGCCGACCGGCGATCCCTGATCGAAGCCGGGGCGATTGGCGACGTGCTTTACAACTTCATCGACAAGAATGGCGATCTGGTGGATCACGAAGTTAACAACCGCGTCATTTCGGTCAATCTGGCCCGTTTGCGGCGCACGCCGGAGCGGGTGCTGATTTCCGGCGGCAAAGAGAAGCTGGTTGCCTTGCGTGCAGCGATCAGGACCGTCGCGCCGACGACCCTGATTACCGACGAACAAACTGCATTGGCATTGACTGCCGACTGATTTCCACGACCTGGTCCAGCCATCCTGCCAAGTTCATCGCGCGGCGGCACGCAATGCACGCCTTAGTGTCTGATCCGAAACTGGTTGAGTGAATTCAGCGGTTTGTGATTCTGTTCGGTTGCAACACTGACCGGAGATTACCATGGCCTGGACTGAACTCAC
>JAYTQA010000223.1:0-10414 GCA_043746955.1 bacterium
TTCAGGCCAGCGGCCTCCAGCGAAAAGGCGATGTTTTCGGCGACGCTCATATGCGGGTATAGCGCATAGCTTTGGAACACCATGGCGATGCGACGGTCCGAGGGTTCAAGGTCAGTCACGTCACGGTCGGCGATGTGTACCTCACCCGAGGTCGCATCCTCCAGCCCGGCGATCAGCCGCAACAGGGTCGATTTGCCGCAACCGGACGGGCCGAGAAGGGCGCAGAACTCGCCCTTTTCGACACTCAAGTTGATGTCTTGCACCGCGATAAAGCCGCCAAAGGATTTGGACAGCGATTTCAGTTCGACATGCGCCATCGGCTATTCCTTCAGCCAGACCTGCATGGGGTTAGGGCCGCGGTTGCACCAGATGTAGTAGGGCACAGCGGTCAACGGGCTGGCGGTTTCGGTGGCCGGGGTGCCCCGGTAAAGCGCGGTGCCCCAAGCGGCGGCATCGGCGAGCTTCGCATCGGCTTTTACGACCCGCACTCCGCCCAAAAGCTCACCCCGCCACTCGGCGGACAGCGCAGTACCGGCAGGCAGTCGCATCCGGCCCACCGGTCCGGCGATATCCTGCTGTTCCACGCAATAAACCAGCGGGCCGCGCCGGAGCGCTACGCGACCCTGGTCCTGGCGCACATCGGGGTGGGCGTACAGGCGTTCGGCAGGCATCGGGAGTGACAGTTCGACCTTGTCGCCCTTGGCCCAACGGCGGGTGATTTTCAGATAGCCGCGTTCGGTCTGCATCGGCACGCCCAAACCGTTGATGCGCGCCGTGGCCCCCTTGGCCCAACCCGGCACACGCAGAGCAAGGGTGAAGGGTCCGGCCCCGTCCGGCTCCAGCGTCAGAGCAATATCGCCTGACCATGGGTAGTTGGAAACCTCGGTAAGCGTCACGGTTCCACCTGATACAGGCAAAGTCGTTGTGGCCCCGCCGTAAAGATGCACGGCCACCTCGGTTTCGGCCACCGAATAGAAATACCCCGCGACCGAGGCCACCAGACGCGCCACGTTCATCGTGCAGCACGGGCAGGGGTGCCAATCCCAGCGCTGATGGCTGCCATCGCTTTCCAGCTTGTTGTCGTAGAAATACTGGGTGCCGTCGCGGGAAAGCCCGGCCAGCACGTTGTTGTACAACGCCAATTCCAGCATGTCGGCGTATTGGCCATCGAGGTCGAGGTTCAGCATCCGCGCGGCCCAGAACACCATCGCCACGCTGGCACAGGTTTCGGCATAGGCGGTGTCGTTGGGCAGGTCGTAATCCTTGGTGAAGCCTTCGTTGCTGGCAGAGGGGCCAAAGCCGCCGGTCACATACATCCGGGTGCGGGTCACATCGGCCCACAAGGTTTCGCAGGCGCGTTTCAGGCTGGCGTCGTCATGTTCGGCGGCAAGGTCGGCCATGGCGGTATAGAGATACATCGCGCGCACCGCGTGGCCCACGACTTTGGTCTGGTCGCGCACCGGCAGATGGCTTTGGCTGTATTCGTAGGTGCTTTGCACAAAGCTTTCCACCGTTTCACCCCGCGCCGCGCGTTCGACGTCGAAATAGTGCGGCTGTCGGCCCCGTTCGTCGATGAAATAGCTGGCGAGGTCGAGGTATTTGCGCAGGCCGGTGGCATGAAACAGCTTGACCAACGCGAGTTCAATTTCCTCGTGCCCGCAATAGCCGCGCTTTTGGCCGGGGTTCGGGCCAAATACCGTGGCGATGTGATCCATGTAGCGCATCATCACCTTGAGGAACCGGTCGCGCCCGGTGGTGTGGAAATAGGCCACCGCGCCTTCCAGCATATGGCCCGCGTTATAAAGCTCGTGGTTGTCGCGCAGGTTGGTCCAGCGGTTCTGTGGCTCCCGCTCCAGATACCAGCAGTTGAGGTAGCCGTCCGGGGCCTGCGCCTGTTCCAGATCGTCGATGACGGCTTCGATCTTCTGTTCAAGATCGGGGTCGCGCCGGTGCGAAAGGGCGTAACTTGCCGCCTCGATCCACTTGCCAATGTCGCTGTCCCAGAAAATCTGGGTGGTGAAGTTGTGTTTGTTGCGCGGAAACCGCAGCGGCGGCACCGGTTTGGGCAGTTTGAGGCTTTCCAGCATGTCATGCGACACCAACTGGGCATATTGGCTGGGGATGGTGCGGCTTAACACGCAATCCAGCCGTTCGCCCCAGAACGGGCCGGTGATTTTCACGTCGCTGAACGTGACTGAGGCATATTTCCGCATCATTCCTCCATCCGGCCAGCCTCTGATTAGGCTGGGCCCGGTCTATTATCCAAGCGTCGAAGCCCTGGTCACCAGACGGCAGGGCAGCAGGCGCAGGCCGGTTTCGGACTGGCCCTTGATCATCGCAGCCATGGCGCGGCCCGCTTCGGCACCCAAAGCTGTCAGGTTCATGTCGATTGAGGTCAAGGGCGGGCGCGTGGCTTCTGCCATGACATTCCAGTTGTCAAAGCCCACGATGGCCACGTCTTGCGGCATAAGGCGGCCCATTTCGCGCAAGGCGTCCACCGCCCCGCGCGCAATCAGGTCGTTGCCGCAGAACAATGCGTCGGGGTTGGGCTTGCCGGGGCCGAACAGAGTAACCGTAGCCTCGCGCCCCCAGCTTTCAGTCCATTGGCCGTGCAGCACCGGAAACGGGGTGGCACCCGCTTCGGCCAGCGCCTCGGCATAACCTGCGTCGCGCAACTGCACCGCCTCAAAATCCTGCGAGCCGGTGATATGGGCGATGCGGCGGCGACCGATCGACAAGAGGTGTTCGACCGCCAGCTTGGCACCGCCCTTGTCATCGGGCAGCAGGGTCAGGCCATTGTCATCGCCATGGGCAAAGACGTAGATCACCGGCACGCCAAGGTTGGTCAATTGTGCGGTGGGTCTGCGGTCCGACCGGCGGGCGGTGACGATGATGCCGTCAACCTGCTTGGCCAGCAGTTGTTCGACATGGGCGGCTTCGCGCGCCGGATCGTCGGTCGCGTTGCACATGAAAACCCCGATGCCGAGCGGGGCCAACACGGCTTCCAAGCCCTCCATAATCGGCATGGTGAAGCGGCCGAAACTGTCGTTGGAAATCAGGCCGATCGAGCCGGACAGACCCGAATGCAGGCTTTTGGCCAGCGTGTTGGGCCGAAATTGCAGGCGTTCGGCCACTTCTGCCACGCGCTTGCGGGTTTCCAAGGCAAGGGTGCCGGTTTTGTTGAGGACTTTGGAGACCGTGCCAATCGACACCCCCGCCTCACGGGCCACATCGCGGATTGTGGTATTGCGCGGCGAAATCATTTGACCGCCCCCGACAAGAGGCCGGAGATGTAATAGCGCTGCAACAACAGGTAGACGATCAGGCACGGCAGGATCGAGATGATGACAGACGCCTGCAACCCGCCCCAGTTGACCGAGCCGAATTGCCCGGTGATCACCCCGGTCATCATGACGGGTACGGTGAAGCTGGTTTCCTTGTTCATCAGGATCAGTGCACCCAGAAACTCATTCCAACTGGTCACGAACGCGAACAGCGCCACCGTCACCATGCCCGGCATGACCAGTGGCAGAAAAATCCGGCGCAGCGCGAACAGGCTGGAGGCGCCATCGACCACGGCGGCCTCCTCCATCTCTTTCGGGATGCTCTCGAACGAATTGCGCATCAGGTAGACCGAAAACGGCAGTTGCAGGATGGTGTGCAGGATGGCGAGGCCAAGCTTGCTCGCGGTCAGGCCAAGGTGGCTGAACAACAGGTAAATCGGCACCAACAAGGCTTGAAACGGCAGCATCATCGAGGCGAGCAGGATCAGAAAGATCACCTCTTTGCCGGGCATATCAAACCGGGCGAGGCTGTAACCCGCGGGCACCGACAGCGCCAGACAGAACAGGATGGTCATGCTGGCCACTGCCAAGGAATTGCCGACATAGCTGGCGATCCCCGCGTGATAATGGATGATCGACAGATAGTTATCGAACGACAGGCTGTGCGGCAGGTAGTTGGGCGGCGGCCTTGCAGCCTCATCCGGCGACTTGATCGAGGCGAAAAACGACATGACCAACGGCCACAGCATGATGATGATGACCGCCACACAGATGGCCGCGATCAGGTACTCCCCCTTGCGCACCCGGCGGCGACGAGGCGGCTCAATGGCGGTCATGCCCGGGTTCCCTTGCGCGACAGCCAGAGTTGCAGGGCGGTGCCGCAGGTGATGATCAGCATCAGGATCACCGCTTGGGCCGATCCGTAGCCGAGTTCAAAGCGGATGAAACTCGACTGGTAAATCCAGTAAACCGTGGTGAAGGTCTGCCCGCGTGGCCCGCCGCCGGTCATCAGGTAAAACTGGTCGAAGGCCAGCATTGACCCGATCGCCGAGATCAGCGTGGCCAAGACGATCGAGCGTGCCGCCAACGGAATGATGATGCGGCGGATCCGCAGCAAGGCCGAAGCGCCGTCGATCATCGACGCCTCGATCACGTCATTCGATATGGCCTGGATGCCTGCGACCATCAGGATCATGCCAAAGCCCACCACCTTCCAGACCACGGAAATGATGACGGCAAATTGCCCGGTAGTGGCCTTTTTGAACCAGACCAAGGGTTCGGACAGCAGACCCATATCGACCAGAAGCTTGTTGAAAAGCCCGACTTGCTGATCAAACAGCCAGTACCAAAGCAGGGAAGACGAGGCGAGGCCGATCACCACCGGCAGGAAAATCACGGTGCGGGTCAGCCGCCGCAAGGGGGTGTTTTTCGAGGTCAGCAGCGCCAAAGCCAGGTTCAGGATCAGCAATATCGGCGTCAGATAAGCGGTGTAGGTCAGGGTAAAACCCATCGCCCGCCAGAAGCTTTTGTCAGCAAAAACACGGGTGTAGTTGTCAAACCCCACCCAGTCGCCGCCGCCCAGAAGGCTGGTTGAGGTGAGCGAAAGCCAGAACAGATGGCCCAAAGGCCATAAGACAAAGACCGCCACAAAGGTCAGGGCCGGGGCGACATAGGCCAGCCCCACCCAGGTGTTTTTACGCCGGCTCATGGCTCTCCCCTTCCGCTGCGGAAGGTCAGGTTTTCAGGGCAGGGGCCGCAGCGCCAGTCACCGCGGCCCAAAGGTTCAGCGGCTGGCGATTTCGATCATCGCCTTTTTGGCATCGGCAATCGCACCATCGACATCGCCGTCAAAGATCGCCTGTTGGATCATCCCGATCCAGGGCGAGCTGTCCGAGTTCACCATATCGGCAAAGTGGAACACCCACGGCACATAGCCCGCAGCCAGGGCCTTGGAGGTGGTCAGCACCTTGTCGTTGCCCTTGGAAAAGGCGTTATCGGCAAGGTCGGTCCGGGTGGTCAGCAGCGAGTTTTTCGCCAGACCGTTCAGTTGCGCATCATCGGTCAGCACCCAGGTCAGGAATTCGCGCGCGTCTTTCTCGTTCTTGCCTTTGGCGGGCACGGCCACCACGTCGCCGCCGACAAAGCCCGACACCTGACCCGCCGTGGTGCCCGGCAGCAAGGTCAGGCCGTAGTTGAAGTCAGGATGTTCGCGTTTCATCAATGAAATCAAGAACCCGCCGGTGCCTGCAATACCGATGTTGCCGCCGACGAAGGCAGAAACGAAGTTTGCACCGGTGTCGGTCTGCGCGACGGCTGGAATATCACCGGCGTCCCACATGGTCTTGTACGCCTCCAGCACCTTCTTCACGCCGTCGCCGGTCAGCGCCTGGTCTTTGCCGTCTTTCGGCAGCATTTTGGAGCCAGAGGCCACCATCATCGGCGAGGTCACGAAGATATTGCAACCCGCACAGGCTCCGGAGAACCAAAAGCCATAGGTATCGCCACCCAACGCCCTGATTTTGGCGGCATCTGCGACAATCTCATCAATCGTGGCCGGACCCTTTTCCGGGTCAAGCCCGGCTTTCTTGAACAAATCCTTGTTCCAGGCCAGCACCGACACATCGGGCGTGAAGCCGACACCGTAGATTTTGCCCTGATAGGTCGCGATATCCTTATAGGCCTGCACATGGGTGGCATAATGCGGGTCGGCACTCATCTGAGCGGTCACATCGGTGAGAAAGCCGGCCTTCATGAAATCTGGCATGTAAATCAGGTCAAACGACACCAGATCCGGTGCGTCGCCCGATTGGATCGAGGTGGCAAGCTTGGTCACCAGCTGATTGTCGGGGATGGCTGTCAGCTCTATCTTGTTGGAATGGCTGGAATTCCACAGATCGACCATCAGTTGGCCGGGGTCAGAGGCTGATTTCCGCACCCACATGGTCAGCGTTTCGGCATCGGCCAGGCTGGCCGCAAAAGCTGTGATCGACGCAGTCAAAAGCATCCGGCGCAGGCCGGTTGCGGTCAGGTTGTTCATCTCATCCTCCCTTGGGTGCCGATCGGATCGGCGGTGCAGAAATCGGTTTATGCGGCCGATTTGGGGTGGGCCCGTCTGATTCTCGTGCCGGAAAACGATTTCCTAAGCATTCATGCCCGATCCTGCGCAAATTTCAAGCAAAGACTGCACTGGCGGTCGGTTCGTGCTGTCCAGAGCGCGCCCCAATTGCGGCATCGGGCCGCAATCCCACCACTTTCGTCGCAGGATTTCCTTGTTCAGGCCGCGAGAGTGCCTGTTTTGGGGCCGAAGTCTGACCAAGAAGTTAACAGGTGAATGCAATGGCAACCTTTGGGTCAAGACTATCGGAGTTCCCTGCGCGCCGCACCGGGCGGTTCATCGCGGTGCTGGCCGTGGCACTGGCGGCGGGCCATCTGGCGCAAACTCTGGCAGAGCGAAAGGCCGCACCGGCCACGCTGTCGGCGCTAAAGTCTCCCGTCAACATTGTGCCACTGTCTGCGGCACCGGAAGAGGCGGGTCTGACTGCCGCCGTGCTGGCCCCGGCTGACGCGCATGTGCCGCAACCGATGCCGCTCAACAAACCACAAGCGGTGGTGCGACGTTGCGCGCCTGCACTGCATCTTGCGCTGGCGGAGGGGGCTATGGTGGCGGTCTCGCTGATTGCACCCTGTGATCTGGGCGCGCGGGTTGAACTGCATCACGCGGGTCTGACGCTGACCGAACGGGTCGCCTCCAACGGGCAGATGACCGCGCGGTTGCCCGCTCTGGATCAGGCCGGCCGGGTTGAGGTCCGGTTTGCCGATGGCCGCAGTGTGGCCGCCGTGCGTCCGATGCCGGAATTGGCCCATCTGCGCCGGTTCGCGGTCCAATGGGCTGGCGCGCAAGGCTTCGTCCTGCATGGCATTGAAAACGGGGCAGAATTGGGTGACAAGGACGATATTTCGCCGAGCCAGCCGGGGATCATTCCGGCCGGCGATGCACTGGGTGGCTGGCTCAGCCAGTTGGGCGACCCGAATGTCGATGCGCCCCGGCTGGCACAGGTTTACACCTATCCGCTGGCGGGCGACGCGGATGTTGTGGTGCAAGTGCCGGTAACGGCCACCAGTTGCGGTCATGCGTTAAATGGACAGACGATCCGCAGCGAAGCGGGTGTTGCGGTGGCCACCGATCTGATCCTGGCGATGCCGGATTGTGCGTCGGTCGGTGAGTTTCTGGTGTTGAACAATCTCGCCCAAAACACGAAAGTCGCAGCCAGATAGGCATGGCGGGTGGCATGGGGTGGATGAGGCGATCCGTGGTGATTTTAGCCGCATTTCTGGCAGCAGGTCCGGTTGCGGCGCATGCTGACCGATAGTTGCAGTTAACCCGTGCTGCCGACCCGGCTTCTGAGGCAGACGGATGGGGCGGACCGGCTGTCTTTGACCTTTCGGTTTGAGGACGGGACCACTACGCCGGATGCCGGTAGCCAGGACAATCTGGCGGATCTGGCGCAAATGCTGGAAGCCGGGTTATTTAAGGGTAAGTCATTGATATTGGCCGGTTTTTCAGACAGTCAGGGCTCAGTTCAAGCGAATTTTGACCTGTCGCAAGGGCGGGCGGATGCGGTGATGGCGGCATTGAAGGCTTTGGTGCCGGGGCTGCCGGTGGCGCAGTTGCCGGTGATTGGGGCGTTTGGCGGCGCGCTGCCGTTGGCCTGTGACGCGGTGGCGGCGGGGCGGCGGTTGAACCGGCGGGTCGAGGTTTGGGAAAAACCGGCGTTTGTGAGGGATATTTCGGCTACAGATAGCCTTGTGCCTTGAAGGAAAGTTCGCGGGATTTTCCGATAATCAGGTGATCGTGCAGGGTGATTCCAAGGACTTGGGCGGCGTCCTGGACTTGCAGGGTCATCGAAATATCGGCCTCCGACGGGGTAGGGTCGCCGGACGGGTGGTTGTGGACCAGGATAATCGCGGAGGCATTGAGTTCGAGGGCGCGCTTCACCACTTCGCGCGGATAGACCGGGACGTGGTCAACGGTGCCTTTGGCCTGTTCCTCATCGGCGACCAAAACGTTCTTGCGGTCGAGAAACAGGATGCGGAATTGTTCGGTTTCGCGGTGGGCCATGACGGTCTGGCAATAGTCCAGAAGCGCGTTCCACGAGGAAAGCACCGGCTGGTTCAAGACCTTGGCGCGCATCAGGCGACCGGCGGCCGCTTCCACCAGTTTCAGTTCAATAACAACGGCTTCGCCGACACCTTTGACGCTGTGCAGGCGGTGTGGCGCGGCGGAAATCACCCGGTTGAAGTCGCCGAACGTGTCAAGCAAAAGGCGGGCGAGCGGTTTGACATCCTGGCGGGGAATCGCGCGAAAGAGGAGAAGTTCCAGCATTTCATAATCGGGCAAAGCGGCGGCGCCACCGGCCATGAAGCGGTCGCGCAGGCGTTTCCTATGATCGGCGATGTAGGACGGCAGTTTGGCGGGCAGGGTGGTGCCGGTAGCCTCATCCAGATCGCCCGGTTGGGGAAACATCGGCAACGATTCCTGAAAGCCGTTCTGTGCCATCCGGGCAAGGTCGCACGGGGTTGGTGAAGAAAGGGTTAACGGAATTGGCCGCAACGGTGCGAATCAGGGCGAAATGCCGGGGTTAATGCCGGAAAATAAGGGATTTCGCGCTGTAGGTTTTGCGGCGTTTTTCCGTAGGTTCTGCGTAGTTTTTCTGTAGCTACAGACCGTGCGAAGCCGGTGGGTTAACGCAACGTCCGGTGGGGTTTTGGGGCAAAATTAACCCGCCCGGAGCGAGGGGCGGGTTTTTTTGGTGGCGAGATCGGGTGACCCCCGGCCTACTTCATGGCGTCCCAGAAGCCTTTGACCTTGGCGAAGAACGAGGAGCCTTCGGGGTTGTTATCCTCGGCTTGCAGCTTTTCGAATTCGTGCAGCAGTTCCTTCTGGCGGGCGCTCAGGTTGACCGGGGTTTCGACCGCCAGTTCGATCAGCATGTCGCCCGAACCGCCGCCGCGCAGGGCGGGCATCCCCTTGGCGCGCAGGCGCAGTTGCTTGCCGGTCTGGGTGCCGGGCGGCACTTTGACGCGGGACTTGCCGCCGTCGATGGTCGGAACCTCAACCTCGCCGCCCAAAGCCGCGGTGATCAGCGAGACCGGCACCCGGCAGAACAGGTTGACGCCGTCGCGCTGAAAGATCGGATGTTCGCGGGTTTCGATGAAGATATAAAGATCGCCGGTCGGGCCGCCGCGCATGCCGGCCTCGCCTTCACCGGCCAGTCGAATCCGGGTGCCGGTTTCAACGCCTGCGGGGATGTTGACCGACAGCGAGCGTTCTTTTTCGATCCGGCCAGCGCCGTGGCAGACCTTGCAGGGGTTCTTGATGGTTTGGCCCGCGCCATTGCAGGTCGGGCAGGTGCGTTCGACCGTGAAAAAGCCTTGCTGGGCGCGGACTTTGCCCATGCCGGAGCAGGTCGGGCAGCTGACCGGTTCGGCGCCACCTTCGGCACCGGTCCCTTTGCAAGTGTCGCAGCCGACCGAGGTGGGGACCGTGATGGTTTTCTGGGCGCCCTTGAAGGATTCCTCCAAAGATACCCGCAGGTTATAGCGCAGGTCAGAGCCGCGCTGGGCCCGTCTGCGACCACCGCCGCCACCACCGCCACCACCACCGCGACCCATGAAATCGCCGAACAGATCCTCGAACACATCGGAGAAGGCGCTGGCGAAATCGGGGTTGCCCTGACCGCCACCACCGCCACGCCCGCCCTCGAAAGCGGCATGGCCATAGCGGTCGTAGGCGGCCTTTTTGTCGGCGTCTTTGAGCACGTCATAGGCTTCGTTGATCTCTTTGAACTGAGATTCAGCCTCGGGGTTGTCGGTGTTGCGGTCGGGGTGCAGCTCTTTGGCTTTGCTGCGGTAGGCTTTCTTCAGCTCATCGGCCGAAGCGCCTTTGGTGGCCCCGAGAATATCGTAATAATCGCGCTTTGCCATGGCAGACCTTATGTCCGGAAACAGGCGAGGGCGACCCGGTCGTAGGGCCGCCCTGAACCGGTTCCGCGCGGGTTACTTGCGCTTGTTGTTGCCGAGGTCTTCGAAGTCGGCGTCGACGATATCGTCATCGACGTCGCGCGGGCTAT
>JAYTQA010000224.1:0-3892 GCA_043746955.1 bacterium
TCCACCCCCAGCCGCGCCCACGACCGCCCGTCATCCTTGCGGCTGAACGGGGTGGTTTCACGTTCCCACAACCGGTCCTTGTCCAGCAGCTTCTGGAACTCCTCGTCGGTCACAGCCCCAAAGAAGTTCCATTTGAGGTTATATTCCCGGACATGGTCGCGGCAGAACCAGAAGAACTCGTTCAGATGGTCGGGCGATTTTGGCGCACGGTAGGCGGCCTTGTGCGGGCAGCCCGGAAAATCGCACGGCCGGTTGGCCGCTTCGGATGCGCCAGACATGCCGCGCCGCCCGGTTTTGCGCTTGGCTTTGTCCGACGACACGCGGATATCGAACTCAAACGGGGGGCGACTGGACATCCTTGGGCCTTTCCGACTCGGGGCGTCAAGGATAGAGGATTTACCAGCAGATTGAAGGGGGTTGGATGAAATTGGCGATAAAGGATGAGATTGAGGCGCGACTTTCGGCTGCTTTCACGGTAACTGCGCTGGAAGTGGTCAACGAAAGCCACAAGCACGCGGGGCATTCGGGCGATGACGGCACCGGAGAGAGCCATTTCGCCGTGAGCTTGCGCGCGCCGGAACTTGCCGCGATGGGCCGCGTCGCCCGCCACCGCGCCGTGCAGGCCGCTTTGGGCGACATCAACCAGCGGGTGCATGCGCTGGCGCTGGACATCGGCTGAATGTGCGGCGGAACCTCCGCAGCCCGGGTTTCTCGCAGAAAAATCGCCCGCCAAAGCCGATTCGCGCGCCAAGGTTAACGGCTAGTCGACTCCACGCGCGTAGAGACAGAAAGAAGACAGAAAAAAGACCGGTTAAAGACCGCCAGACCCGGCCCAATCCGGCCAGTTAACCCCGCGATCTCAAGCCCTTACGCCGGCTTTCTTCTCCAACCGCCGGGCATGCAAAATAGGCTCCGTATACCCCGACGGCTGCCCGCGCCCGTCGAACACCAACTCCCGCGCGGCCAGATAGGCGATGCCGTCAAACCCCGGCGCCATCGCCACATACTCGGCGTCGCTTGCGTTCTGTCGGTCCACCAGCACCGCCATTTTCTGCAACGCAGCCTCGACTTGGGCGGCAGTCACTACCCTATGATGCAGCCAGTTCGCGATGTGCTGTGAGGATATCCGGCAGGTCGCCCGATCCTCCATCAGCCCTATGCCATTGAGATCAGGTACTTTTGAACAGCCGACCCCCTGATCAATCCAGCGCACCACATAGCCCAGAATCCCCTGCGCATTGTTCTCGACCTCGCGCAGAATCTGGGCTTCGGTCCAGCGCCGGTAGCTGGCCAGGGGAATCTCCAGCAGCGTTTCGACATAAGCGCGCCGCCCGCCTGCCGCCAACCGCGTCTGGACCGCGAAGACGTCGATCTTGTGGTAATGCAGCGCATGTAAGGTTGCGGCGGTGGGCGATGGCACCCAGGCGCAGTTCGCCCCGGCTTTGGGATGCTCAATCTTCTGCTCCAGCATCGCGGCCATCAGATCCGGTGCCGCCCACATCCCCTTGCCAATCTGGGCCCGGCCCGACAGCCCACATTCCAGCCCGATATCGACATTCTGGTTCTCATAAGCCCCGATCCACGATTTGCGCTTGATGAAATCCTTGCGGCTGAACGGCCCCGCCTCCATCGAGGTGTGAATTTCGTCGCCAGTCCGATCCAGAAAACCCGTGTTGATAAACGCTAACCGGTGCCGCGCCGCCCGGATGCACTCCTTCAGGTTGACCGAAGTCCGCCGCTCTTCATCCATCACGCCGATCTTCACGGTATAAGTTGCAAGCCCCAGAAACCGCTCAACCCGGCCAAAGACTTCGTCGGCAAATGCCACTTCCTCCGGCCCATGCATCTTGGGTTTCACCACATAGATTGACCCGTGCTGCGAGTTGCGCAAGCCCTTCCGACCGAGGTCGTGCTTGCCTATCAGCACGGTCACCGCTGCATCCATCAGCCCTTCCGGCACCTCACGCCCGTCGCGGTCCAGCACGGCGGGGTTGGTCATCAGGTGGCCGACATTCCTGATCCACATGAGCGCGCGGCCCTTCAGGGTGACGACCCCACCATCCGGCCCGGTAAACTCGCGGTCCTCGTTCAGCCGTCTGACAAACTTGCGCCCGGCCTTTTCCAGATCGGCGGTAAGCGAGCCCTGCATCAGCCCGAGCCAGTTGGCGTAAGCCTGCACCTTGTCGCAGGCATCGACACAGGCCACCGAATCCTCGCAATCCATGATCGCCGAGACTGCAGATTCCAGAACCACATCGGCCAGCAAGGCCCGATCGCGCGACCCAATCGGGCTGGCCCGGTCAAACACCAATTCGACATGCAAGCCGTTGTTGCGCAACAAAACCGCGTTCGGAGCCTTGGGATTGCCCCGATAGCCCACGAATTTCTCAGGCGAAACCAGCGCAAGATCGTCCACCAGCAAAGCCCCGTCTTTCACCCAATACCGCGCCACGTTGGCATGGCTCGAGCCCGCAATCGGAAACGCCTCATCCAGAAAAACCCGCGCCCGCGCCACCACCCGCGCGCCTCGGCCCGGCTCATAGCCGCCCGCCGGAGGCAAACTCCCCATCGCATCCGTGCCATAAAGCGCGTCATACAAACTGCCCCAACGCGCATTGGCCGCGTTCAGGGCATAGCGGGCGTTGGTGATCGGCACGACCAATTGCGGGCCGGGGATCGTGGCAATCTCCGGGTCGACCCCCGCAGTCTCGATCTGAAACGCCTCACCCTCGGGCAAAGTATAGCCAATCTCGCGCAGGAACCTGCCATAGGCATCCGCATCATGCAGGGCGTTGCGATGGCCAATATGCCAAGCGTCGATCCGCGCCTGCAATTCTTCGCGTTTCGCCAAAAGCGCGCGGTTCTTTGGTCCCATCTCATGGACCAAAGCGGAAAACCCCGCCCAAAACCCGCCCGCCTCAACGCCTGATCCGGGCAAGGCCTGCTCCTCGACAAAGCGCGCCAGAACATCCTCAACCTGTAGCTCAGCGCGGGTCACGTAGGTCATGGCAATCTCCCCAAACGGCAATCGCATCAGACAGGAACCCCGCCCAAACCGCAAGCAAACCCCGCCTGCCATTGCCCGCCAAAACCGCCAAACCCGATCAACGGGCAGATGAAAATCCCCCCACACCACCTTCATCTGGGCAAAAATACTCCACGGGGGCGCGGGGGTGTGAAACCCCCGCTCTTGGTCAAAGATCGGGCGGGTGTGAAACCCCCAGCCGCCAGCCAAATGAGCGCGCTTAAATATCCAACCCTGACAGATATTCCAGCAGCGCCGGCCGGACACTCTCGGCACCCTCCGCCCGGGCCTGATCGATCACCGCCCGAACCGCGCCCAGATCGGCCACCCGCAGCAGCGCCTTGACCGGGCCGATCGAGGCTGGCCGCATCGACAGCACCCGCAGCCCCAATGCGGCCAAGGCCAAAGCCTCGACCGGACGGCCGGCATCCTCACCACAGAACGACAGTTTGGTGCCGTGCGGTGCACAGCGGGCAACGATATGTTCGATAAACCCCAAAAACGACAGGTTCAGCACGTCATAGCGTTTGCGCACCCGTTCATTCTCGCGGTCCGCCGCAAAGAAGAACTGCTTCAGGTCATTGCCGCCGATCGAGATGAAATCGACCAGCCGGAAGAATTCATCCGGTGCATATGCCAGTGACGGCGTTTCCAGCATCGCGCCGATCTTGATATCCGCAGGCACCGGATGGCCCAGAGACCGTTCCCGGTGCACCTCACGCAGCACATGGCCGCGCGCCGCCTTGAACTCGCCAAACTCGCTGATGAACGGGAACATCACCTGCAAGGCCCGCCCATTGGCCGCCCGCAACAGGGCCTGCACCTGCATCCGCAAGACGCCCGGCTTGTCCAGCCCGACCCTGATCG
>JAYTQA010000225.1:0-3865 GCA_043746955.1 bacterium
TAGGCCGCCAGCACGAAGGCGACCGACATGCCAATCACCGCCCCGCCCGCACTGTCGGTCGGATAATGCACCCCGGCCACCGTGCGGTTGTTGGCAATCCGTTCGGCCAGACGCAGCAGTTGAGCGATCGGTTGGGCACTTGGGTCTTCGGTCTTTTGGGCGCACTCAGCCGCGCAGATGACCGCTTTCACCGTGGCAATGCAGTCCGGCCCTTTGCAGTCTTTGCCGTCTTTCGCGTCTTTTGCGGTTTGCCACAGCAGCGCAAGTGCGGTGGCGAAGGCAAAAGCCTCGGTCGCATGGCCGCTCGGATAGCTCGAATGCGCCGGGGTCTGGATGATCGGCTGCACCTGTTGCGAGAGTTCAATCGGGCGGGGCGCGGCGCAGAAGTGCTTGATCCGCATTTCCTGTGCAACCACACAATTGTAAACCGCATCCAGCAGAACCAGGGTCCAGCGGTGCCTTGTGCCATCGAGTTTCTGTTGAGCGCCGAAGAACGACAGCATATCGCTTTGCTGGGCAATGATCTCGTCCAACCGGTCACCGCGCAAATCCGACGCGGTCCGCAAATGCTCGAGCTGGCATTTAAGCCGCTCAAAACCGGGCGGGGTCAGCGAGACAAGATTTTGGTGGGTCACCGTCAGGTCGACATTTTGGTGGGCCACCGTCAGGTTTACCCGGTTTTCACCCAGCGCCACGTTAAACAACCGGTTCGCCTCATGGGTCAGCACCAGCAGACGCGCGTCAGGATCAAGGCAGTCCAGTCGGCGGAGTTCGGTGGCAGGGTCGGGCGGGAAGTAATCCTCGGTTCCCAGAAAGACCCCGTCATAAGTGCCGTCCCAATAGCCCATCAGCGCTTCGGCGGTCCGCCCCAAAGCCGCGCTCAGCAGGGGCGAACCATCGCCCGCGGCATAATGACCGTGATGCCCGTGATGGCCATGATGGCCGTGGTGACCGTGATGGCCATGGTGACCGTGATGGCCGTGATGTCCTGAAAGCGCCATTGCCAAACTCCCCGATTGGTTTGCTCAATCAAGCCCTTTGCGGTTTGGCGCGCAACTGTCGGCTTGGCGAAGTCAAATCATTTGACGGTAAATTCGCGCTTATGGACTTATGACCGCAACCTGTTAGCTTGTTTTGGCCAGGACCGGAGGGTCAGGATGCGATTGCGGCTGACCGGCACATTTCAACTGCTGGATGACCAAGGCGGCAATTGCACGCCGCGTGGGGCCAAGGCGCGGGCGATCATCGCCATGCTGTGCCGGATACCGGAACGGTGTCGGTCGCGGCGCTGGCTGGAATCGAAACTGTGGTCGGATCGCGCGCCCGAACAGGCCAGCGGTAGCCTGCGCCAAGCCCTGATGGAGATCCGCCAGGCCCTTGGCCACCACAGCAGCCTTCTGGTGACCGATCGCGACACGGTCACGTTGTCGGGCGTGGTCACCGACCTTGACACCGAGCGTGACCGGGTGCGGGAGGCGCTGGCCGAAGGCCGCGATTTTCTGGAAGGCATCGACATCGAAGACGAGGCCTTTGAAGACTGGCTCCGCAACGAACGCGCGCTGTTGTCGGACCAGGCGGTGCCCGGCAAGGCCATGGCCGGGGTGCTAGCCGAACCGATGCCGTTTGTGGTGCGGCTGGGCGGCTTTTCGTCCGGGATCGCCGGCTTTGTCGGGGCCGCCATGGCCGAGGCGATCGGCAGTTTGATGATGGATTTTGCCGAGGTCGAAGTCTATTCCGACGCCCAGGGCACCGCCATTGTCAGCGCGCCAACCCGGGGGATCACCCTAGCGATTGAGGTGGCAGCGTTAGGCGCGCAACTTCATGTCCTGGTCGCCCTCGCCTCGACCGCAAACCAGCGGATTTTGTGGTCGCGGCGGGTGACCCTGGTGACCGACGCGGCCGATCTGATTGGCGAGGGCGCGTTTCCCCAGATTGTCTTCAATGCGGCCGAAGCGGCCCATGCGGCGGTTGCCAATATTCCCGCCCCCGACGGCAGGTTCTGGGCCGATGCGATGACGGCACGGGCAGTTCAGGCGATGTATTCCTTCGACGCGGCGCAACTCGCGACCGCCGATCGGCTCTTGGCCGAAAGCCTGAAGTTTAGGCCCACCGCGCGGGCCTGGGCCTGGCGCGGGCAGTTGCGCCAAATCATGGCGGTGGAGCGCACCGACCTCGATTGGCTGAAACTGCGCGAAGAAGCCGATGAATATGCCCGCCGGGCGATGGAAATGCCGGAGGGCAATCCGCTGGTCTATGCGCTGGTCAGCCAAGTCCGGGTCATGCTGGATGCTGACCCCGAAGTTGGCACCAAACTGGCACAGGATGCGGTGGTCCTGTCGCCCTACAACGCCCATGGTCAGGCGGCGCTGGCCGGGGCGCAACTGCGCGCCGGGGCCTATGCGGCGGCGCTGGACGCAGCAACTGCCGGGGCGCGGCTTGCGGCCAACTCGCCCCATGCGTTCTGGTGGGATTCGCTGGTCGGCCTTTCAGCGCTGGCAAACGGCGATGTAAAACTGGCGATCCACCATTACGAGGCCGCGCATTTCCGCTCGCCGAATTTCCGCTCGCCGCTGCGCCATCTGTACTTTTTGTATCTGGTCGGCGGCCAGCCCGACCGTGCGGATCGGATTCTGCAATCCCTGCGCCGTCTGGAGCCTGATTTTTCGATCGACCGGGTCCGCTATGACGAACACTATCCGGCGGCCACCTTGCGCCGCACCAAACTGGCCGAAATGGCAATGCAGCGGCTCTGATCGCAACCGGCGCGGCACCAGCAACCGGTCATGCGCCAGCAGCCGGCCATGCCAATTCGCGTAAGGTTCACGCAGCCGGGCTCACCGCGCCCTGCGGATTAACGCTGCCCTGACGCCGGTTTGCCAAAACTGGGCCAGTATCCTCAACCCCAATCTCCTCAACCCCAGTATCTTGAACCGGAGAATATCGATGTCCATCCATTCAGAAGAAATCCCGATCAGCAGCGTTGCGGGGTTTGATCGGTCGACCGCAAATGGCCCGCTGGTCGCGTCCCGCAACACCGTCAACGCAGCATTGATGCCCGCACCACGCGGAACCTACACCGCGCAATGTCAAAAGGCCGAGAACCCGGATTTCATCGCCTTGGTGGTCACCCGGAATGTCGGCCCGTTTTCGGTGACCGGTTTGCGGCCTGCGGTTGCGGCTTTGGCCGCAGTGTTTCAGGATGTACAGGCCGCGCAGCCCGGCGTCTATGCCGAACTGGGCTCTGACGGGATGCTGTGCTGTCGGCTGGTCACCGGCTCTGCCACCTCGATTTCCAACCACAGCTGGGGCACCGCCATCGACCTGACCATCGACGGCAGCCTGTGTCCCCGGGGCGGCGGCGTCGTGCAGCGCGGCCTTTTGGACCTGTGGCCGATCTTCAACCGCCATGGCTTTTACTGGGGCATCGCCTTTCCGACCGACGATCCGATGCATTTTGAGGCCTCCGACCAGTTGATCCGCAAATGGGCGGCGGCGGGCGAATTTGGCCCGCAAAGCGGCAATGCCGTGCCGCATGCCCTGACGATTGGCGACCGCGGGCCGGGTGTGCTGCACCTGCAACAGGCGCTGAACACCGCCCTCAGCCCGGTCACAATCGATCCGGACGGCATCTTTGGCCACCAGACAAGGCTGGCGGTCATCGCCTTTCAGCGCAAGGCGAGCCTGCCGCCCGATGGCACCGGCACGCGCGCGGTCCGCAAAGCTTTGGGCGTGCCATGAGCCGGTCAGCCCCCCAGCCCCTTGACGGCAAACCCGCCTTCGATCCGTTGACCGGCGCACTACCGAGTTGTTTGATGCCGCCTTGCCCGATCTATTGGAGCGGTGGCGGGCCCGGCCCCCGATGTGG
>JAYTQA010000226.1:0-10267 GCA_043746955.1 bacterium
TTGGCGAAAGATTTCTTGAGGGTTGTCTGCATTTCCAGCTCTGCCCCGCCGGCCAGCACTTTGGCGACAAAGGTGCCACCCTCGTCCAGCACGTCAAACGCAAACGCCAGTGCGGCCTCGACCAGGGCGATGATCCGCAAATGGTCGGTGCCCTTGTGACCGGAGGCGGACGCCGCCATGTCGGACAAGACCACATCGGCCTTACCACCGAGCCAGCCTTTGACCAGTGCGTCGGCCTCCTCGGACAGGAAATCCAGCGTGTGCAACTCCACCCCGGCAATCGCCTCGACCTCTTGCAGGTCGATGCCCAGAACGAAACCCTTGGGCTTGCCCGCCGTGTCGCCCAACGCATTGACCCTCGGCACCGCGACCTGACACCAGCCGCCCGGCGCACAGCCAAGGTCGACCACGCGGGCGCCCGGTTTGAAAAAGCCGTATTTGTCGTCCAGCTCCAGGATCTTGTAGGCAGCACGTCCCCGATAGCCTTCGCGTTTGGCTTTGATCACGTAAGGGTCGTTCAACTGGCGTTCCAGCCACAGCGTCGAGGACAGTTTCCTGCCCTTCGCGGTTTTCACTTTGACCCGCAGGTCGCGCCGTCCCCGGCCTGAGTCGTTCGGTTCAGTCATGCGAAAACGCCCGTCATGCAAAAGGTCCATCGTCCAGAACGCCATCCGCACTCATCTGTGCATACAAAAGCCCTTCGCGCAGGCCCCGGTCGGCAACCGAAAGCTGATCGGTCGGCCAGATGCGCATCAAGGCTTGCAGGATCGCCGCCCCCGACATGATCAGCGTATGCCGGTCACGTCCGATCCGCGGGTCGGTCCGGCGTCCGTCCGGACCAAGCGCCAGATATTCGCGGATCACAAGGTCGATCTGGTCCGAGGTCATCACCAGACCATCGACTTTGGCCCGATCATAGCGCCTGAGCCCCAGAAACGAGGCGGCAACCGTGGTGACCGTCCCCGAGGTGCCGATGATCTGAAACCCGGCGCGCGGCTGGGCGGCCTTGGCCGGCGAGAAGGTCGCCAGGCTCTCCTCGAAAAACCACGACATCAAAGCGAACCGTGCGCCGTCATCTTCGACGTCGCTGAACTGATCCTTCAGGGTGGCGACCCCCAGCGGCACCGAAATCCAGTCGACCACCCGCGCATCGCCGACCCCTTGCCGGTCAAACCCCGACGACAGCCGCATGATCGCGCGGGGCCGGTCATCGGGGGCCACCAGGCTGAGGTCGATCCAGACCAGTTCGGTCGACCCGCCGCCAATATCCACGATCAGCAATTGTTCGGTGCCGCGCCGCACCAAAGGCGCGCAGGAAATCACCGCAAGCCGCGCCTCTTCCTCGGCCGGAATGATCTCGACGGTCAGGCCGGTTTCGCGCCGCACCTGCCGGATGAATTCGCGGGCATTGCGCGCCCGCCGGCAAGCCTCGGTGGCGACCAGCCGCATCCGCTTGACGCCATGCTTTTCGATCTTCTTCTGGCAGATTCGCAGCGCCTGAATCGTCCGCCCCATCGAGGCGCGGGACAGCTTGCCCGATGCCTCCAGCCCGGCACCCAGCTGGACGGTTTTGGAAAAACTGTCGATGACCTGAAACTGACTGCCCCTTGGTTGGGCAATCAGCATCCGGCACGAGTTGGTTCCCAGATCGACGGCTGCATACAGCGCCGATCCGGCCGAAAGGGGGCCAGACATACCTTGCGTCAGGGACCCCGCGACAGGATCAACCTCATGCGAGCTTGCGTCCGCCCCCAGGGGACGCTGGGGCGTCATCGCCGCCCTCCATCTGTGGTTGACCCCATGCTAGCCCCGATGGGGCTGACGCTCAAGCCCGCAATCCGGGCGGTCCAGCTTCGTCGCAATGGGGCTGCCCAATGTCGAAATCCGCCATCGCCTGTCGCAAATTGGCGCTACATAGGTCGAAACCCATCACCCCGGAATCATCGCCATGCCCGAAGTCACCATCGTTTACTGGCGCGACATTCCAGCTCAGGTCATCGTCGGCAAGGGCCGGGCTGCCGCCAAGGTCAAGCTGACCGAACGGTTTGAGCAGACGATTGACCGGGTCGCGATGAAGGTCGGGGCCCGCGATGCCGACACTTATCTGGCCGAATGGCGCAAGGTGGTGGTCACTTCGGTTGAGGGGGATCAGACCGAAATAGCCGCGTCCGAGGCGGCCAGGCTGGAGGCCACCTACGACGCCGACCGCCTGAAATCCCTTATTCAATCCGACGGTTGGCAATCCGACGGTTCGACTACAGCCTAAAGGAAAGCCCATGGCCCTGTTCAACTTCCGCCGCGATACTGCCCCGGCGACGGTTTCCGATGATGTGGAGGCGTTCGTTAACGGCTATTCGATCGAGGTGATGCCGCGCACCGCCGACAAGGTCGCGGATTTCCGCGCCCTGCTGCCGCGTGGCACCCGGGTTTATATCGCCCATATCGAGGGCACGCCGATTGCCGACATGGTCGCCACCGCCCGCCGGATCGCCGGGGAAGGCTTCACCGTGATGCCGCATTTCCCGGCCCGCATCATCCATGACAAGGCCACCCTTGCCGACTGGATCGCCCGCTACAAAGGTGAGGCAGGTGTGAGGCAGGCTTTGCTGCTCGGCGGTGGGGTTGCCACCCCGGCAGGTGATTTCGACAATTCGATGCAGATGATCGAGACCGGTCTGTTCGATGGCTTTGAACGTTTGCATGTCGCAGGCCACCCGGAAGGCAACAAGGACATCGACCGCGACGGCAGCGACGCCATCGTGATGCGGGCGCTGGCGTGGAAGCAGGCCTACGCGGAACGCTCTGACGCCAAAATGGCGATTGTCACCCAGTTTTGTTTTGAGGCGGGCCCGGTCATCGCCTGGGCCAACAGGCTCGCGGCTGCGGGCGTCAAGCTGCCGGTCCATATCGGCATCGCAGGCCCGGCCAAGCTGCAAACCCTGATCAGATTCGCCATCGCCTGCGGGGTTGGCCCCTCCTTGCGCGTCTTGCAAAAGCGCGCGATGGACGTGACCAAACTGCTTTTGCCCTATGAACCGACCGAGGTTGTGGCCGAATTGGCTGCCCACAAAGCCGCCAGCCCCGGCTTCAACATCGAACAGGTGCATTTCTTCCCGCTTGGTGGCATCAAGACCAATGCCCAATGGGTCACGGAAAACGGCGGTGCCGCTGGCGTGCCCGCAAACGCTTAAAAGGACACGTGAAGTATGACCCGTACCGTCGTTGAATCCAAAACGAAAACCGTGATCATCGGCTTTGACGAGCCGTTCTGCGTGATCGGCGAACGCATCAACCCGACCGGGCGCAAAAAGCTGGCGGCAGAGCTGGAGATGGATAACTTTGACACCGTCCTGCGCGATGCGTTGGAGCAGGTCGCCTGCGGGGCCAACCTTCTCGACGTGAACTCCGGTGCGGTGTTCACCAACCGGATGGCCTTGGACCCGCGCTATGCCGACAACAACTTCACCGAACCGCCGCTGATGAAGGCGCTGATCGAGATCATCCAGGGCGTGGTCGACGTGCCCTTGTGCATCGACAGTTCGGTGCCCGCAGCGCTTGAGGCCGGCCTGATGGCCTGCGAAGGCCGCCCGCTCTTGAATTCCGTCACCGGTGAGGAGGAGCGTCTGGAACGCATCCTGCCCTTGGTGAAAAAGTATAACGTGCCGGTGGTGGCGATCTCGAATGACGACACCGGCATCAGTCAAGACCCCGATGTCCGCTTTGCGGTCGCCAAGAAGATCGTCCAGCGCGCCGCCGATTTCGGGATTCCGGCGCATGACATCGTGGTCGACCCTTTGGTGATGCCGGTCGGTGCCCTTGGTTCCGCCGGGGTTCAGGTCTTTGCCCTGGTGCGCCGCTTGCGGGATGAGTTGGGCGTGAACACCACCTGTGGTGCCTCGAATATCAGCTTCGGGCTGCCGCACCGGCATGGCGTCAACGCGGCGTTCCTGCCGATGGCGATTGGGGCTGGCATGACCTCCGCGATCATGAACCCGGTGCGCCTGCCCGAGATGGAGGCGATCCGCGCCGCCAACTTCCTGATGAACCATGATGCCAACGGCGGCGAATGGATCCGCTTTGCCAAGGTGATCGAAGCGGTTGGCGCCGGGGCAACTTTCGCCGAGGCGAGCGCTGCGGCCACCGCTGCCACCTCGGGCCGTCGCGGCGGGCGCAAGGCGCGCGGGTAGGCTGAAGAACGGGGTTGATTTCGGCGTTTCGGTGTCGAGCCAAACCCCGGCCCTGCCGAAACTACTCGGCAATAGCTTTGTTAAGCGCCGGCCTGAACCTCTGTTCAAAATCGGCGCCCAGCATTGGTCCGATGAATTTGAAGGCAATCATTCCGTTTTTTCGGATGATGAAAGTCTCCGGTGGTCCGGTGACACCCCAGTTGATTCTCAGCTCGCCGCGCGGGTCGGCAATCAAAGCGGCATAAGGGTTACCGTCCTCAGCCAAAAATGCGCGCGCGTCAGCCGCTTTGTCCAACATGTCAACGCCAACCACCACGATGCCTTCTTTGGCCAATGTGAGCAATGTGGGATTCTCGGCCCGACATGGCGGACACCACGAAGCCCAGAAGTTGACCACGGTGACTTTTCCTGATTTCAAAACCGCATCGGTTAAAGGTGCAAAACCTTCCATTACCTCGCCCGTTGAAACGGACGGTGCGGGCTTGTCGATAAAGACGGAGGGCAGGGCATCGGGGTCGCGGCCAAGCCCCAAACTGAACGCCAAAGCGATCCCAAAAAACGCCGCGAGCGGCACCAACATCAAGGGGTTAATCCTCATGGTTCGCCCGCTGCTCGGCGGCCGCCAGCGCCCGCTTGATCTTTGCCCCCTGCCACAGACTGACCGCAACCAACGCTGCCAGCAATATCATCGCGGCCGCATAGGCACTTAGCACGGTGCCCGCGTACTTCCCAAGGTCCGGCATCATGCGGCAGCCCTTGCGCGCGCCATCAGCGCCCTGATCCTGCGGCTGCGTATTTCGGTTCGGGTGCGCAGTAAAACCAGCGTCACGAACATGAGCCCGAACCCGGCCACACAGACCGCGAGCGGCAGCCCATAGACGTTCGAGACCTGATCGCCGCCCGCGACCGAAACCGAGGCACCCTGATGCAGCCCCTGATTCCAGAACAGCACCGCATAGCGCGACAGGAACGCAAACACCGAGCCCACCATACAGAGCACCGATGTCAAATCCGCCGCCGTATCCGGATCCTCAACTGCGGCCCAAAGGGCGATATAGCCCAGATAAAACAGCCCCAGGATCAGAAAGGACGTGAGCCGCGGATCCCAGGCCCACCAGGTCCCCCACATCGGCTGACCCCAGATAGCGCCGGTCACCAGGCCAATCACGGTGAAGGTCAACCCGACCGGGGCCGCAGCCTTGGCTGCAAGGGCGCTCACATGGTGCCGCCGGATCAGCCAGATCAGCGAGCCCACCAGCATCATGAACCATGCCGACACCCCCATGATGGCACTTGGCACATGCAGGTAGATGATCTTGACGGTGGCACCTTGCTTGTAATCATCCGGTGTGAAGAAAAACCCCCAAACCAGCCCGATCCCTAGCAAAACCACCGCCAACCCCGCCACCCATGGCAAAGCAAGGGTCGAGGTTTGCATGAACTTCTTGGGGTTGGCGTAGTCCCAGATCGACATGGCGTCTCCTTGCCCAACCGGCGTTTTGATTGCAAGTCACGTTTTAGGTAAATCAGTCCAAACCGGCTCGCAGTTTTGCCGCCCGACTGACCCAAACCCATGTCACCTCAAGTTCGCCCGCAATGCCGCCGCACAGGCGAACGGCAGGACAGCGGCCGACCCTAGTGAAATCGCCGCCAGCAGCAGCAAGGGCACCGTGACATCGCTCCCCGCAGCCCCGCGCCGCACCACCTCCGCGCCGAACACCAGGGTCGGGACATACATCGGCAGCACGATCAGCGACAAGATCAACCCGCCGCGCTTTAAGCCCACCGTGAGTGCCGCACCAAAGCCTCCGATCAAGGATAGCGCCGGGCTGCCGCAGGCCAAGGACACCACCAGCCAGAGATATCCGCCCGGTTGCAGGCTGAGGAGCAGCCCCAACACCGGTGAGATCACCACCAAGGGCAAGCCGGTCACCAGCCAATGGGCCAGCGCTTTCATCGCAGCCACCCCTTCTAACGGCAGAGGTGAGACCGCCAGCAGGTCCAGCGAACCATCCTCGAAATCCAGTGCAAACATCCGGTCGAGCGACAGCAAACACGCCAGGAGCGCGCCGACCCAAAGGATCCCCGGGGCGATCCGCGCCAACAACGCGCCCTCTGGTCCCACGCCCAACGGCACCAGCACCGCCACCATCAGAAAGAACGCGAGGCCAAGGCCAAAGCCGCCGCCCGCCCTGATGGCCAACCGAATATCCCGCAAGACCAAGGCCCTCATCCGAACGCCTCGTCAAACGCGCCGGTCAGCCGCTGCCGCGCCTTGAAGACGCCCAGGTCCAGAACCCCGGCTTCCGGCAGGCCCAGATCAATATGGCTGGCGACAATCGCCGCCCCACCCTGCCCCAGATGCGCCCGCAGCATCACGCCGAACAGCCCGACCGATGCGGCATCCAGCGACAGCGTCGGTTCATCCATCAGCCAGAGCTTGCGCCCGGTCACCACCAACCGCGCGAGGCCCAGCCGCCGCTTTTGCCCGGCCGACAGGTCGGCTGCCCGCCGGTCGCGCAAGGCCAAAAGGTTCATCGCGCCGAGCGCTGGTCCAATGGCTTTTTGCCCGTGGACCTCGGCCCAAAACCTGAGATTCTCCGCCACCGTCAGCGTGGCTTTCAGCCCGTCGGCATGGCCGGAATAGGTGATCTCCTCGGCGTCGAGCACGATGCGCCCGGACCAAGGCGCCTGCAACCCGGCCAAAGTCCGCAGCAAAGTGGTCTTGCCCACCCCGTTCGGCCCGCGCAATACCAACAGACCACCGGGGTGCAGCGCAAAGCTGACCCCGTCCAGCACGGCCAAACCGCCACGCGCCACGCCAAGAGCCTCAACCCGCACCATCGCCCAGACCTAGCCTGCTTTCCGCCAAACCAGCAAGCCCCCGGTCGGCAAGCCTGCGGTCGCAAAGCCCCCGGTCTTCAAGCACCCCGACACAGAGCCCACAGGTGCAAAGCCCCGGTCGCAATCGCTCGCTTCGCAATCCCCCGGTCGGCAAGCCCCTCGCAATGAAAACCCTCTGGTCGGAAAACCCCCGGCTCGGTGCGGCCAAACCTGCCCCAGCCTCAGGTCCGGTCTGACAGGTCGAGCCATTCTTCTTCCGCCGCAGCCAGGGCTTCCTGCCGTTCGGTCAGCATGTCGGAGGCTTTTTGAAACTTCACCGGTTCGCGTTTGTAAAGCTGCGGGTCGGCCAGCAGCGCTTGCAGTTTGACAATCTCGGCCTCCATCCGCGCAATCGTGCCGGGCAGCGCATCAAGCCGCTTTTTCTCGGTAAACGTCAGACCTTCGGCGACTTTCTTGATCGGCTTGGGCGGCACCGCACCGGGTTTGGCCAGCGCCAGCGCAGCCGCACCCTTCGCCGGACGCTGGGCGGCATAATCTGACCATCCGCCGGGATAGACCGTGGCCTGCCCGTTGCCCTCCAGCGCCACCGTCGTTGTGGCCACCCGGTCGATGAAATCGCGGTCGTGGCTGACCAGCAGCACTGTGCCGTCATAATCGCCGAGGATATCCTGCAACAGATCGAGGGTTTCCACGTCCAAGTCATTGGTGGGCTCGTCGAGAATCAGCAGGTTGGACGGCTGCGCCATCAGTTTGGCCAGCAACAGCCGCGCTTTTTCACCGCCCGACAGCGATTTGACCGGGGCACGCGCCTGCGCCTCTTCGAACAGGAAATCCTTGAGGTAGGCCACCACATGTTTGGGTTGGCCGCGCACCATGACCTGATCGGAATTGCCCGACACCGCCATCGCAGGGTCTTGGGTCAGATTGTGCCACAGGCTTTGCTCGCCATCCAACTGGGCGCGGGCCTGATCAAACACCGCGATTTCCAGCGAGGTGCCCAGAACCACGCTGCCGGAATCCGGGGCCAGCTCGCCGATCAGCATCTTAAGGAGGGTGGTCTTGCCGACCCCATTGGGGCCGACAAAGGCAATCCGGTCGCCGCGCAGGATGCGCAGATTGAAGCCGTCAAACAGCAGTTTGTCGCCGTAAGCCTTGCCCACCCCCTTGGCCTCAATCACCTTTTTGCCAGAGGTGGTGGCACTGTCGAACTCCATCAACGCGGTGCCCTGCCGGCGGATCTGGTTCGAGCGTTCCTCGCGCAAGGCCCCGAGCGCCCGCACCCTTCCCTGATTGCGCTTGCGCCGGGCTGAGATGCCTTCGACCGCCCACCGCGCCTCGGCCTTGATCTTGCGGTCGAGCTTGTGGCGGGCGATATCCTCGGCCTCCCAGGTGTCCTCGCGCCATTCCTCAAAGCCGAGGAAGCCCAGTTCGCGCCTGCGGAGCACGCCCCGATCCAGCCAGAAAGTCTGGCGGGTCAGGCGGTTGAGCATGGCGCGGTCGTGGCTGATCAGCACATATGCCGCGCGGGTTTCATTCAGAAACGCTTCCAGCCACTCGATCGCCGCAATGTCCAGATGGTTGGTCGGCTCGTCGATCAGCATCAGTTCGGGGGCTTCGGCCACCAGCTTGGCCAGTGCGGCGCGGCGCTTTTCGCCACCGGAGGCCGAGATCACCGGCGTATCGGGTTTGAAACCCAGGCCCTCCGCCGCGACCTCGACCCGGTAGCCTTCGCCCTCGGGGATCCGGCTCATCGCGTAATCGCCCAAGGTGGCGAAAGCCTGCATATCGGGGTCTTGCTCCATATAGCCGACCGTCACGCCGGGGGCTACGGTGCGCAGACCCTTGTCCGCCTCGACCAGCCCGGCCATCACCTTCATCAGGGTGGATTTGCCCGACCCGTTGCGGCCGACCAAGGCGAGCCTGTCGCCCGGCTGGACGGTCAGCGTGATCGCCTCGAACAGGGGGTTGCCGCCGAAGGTCAGCGAGAGGTCGGAAAGTTGCAAAAGCGGTGCGCGTGCCATGCCAGCCCCGTAAAGCGAAGGGCGGATGGGGTCAACCGCCCGCAGACACGTGGTGAGCCGCAGGCACTTGGCGAACCGCGCTCACTGGCCCGACCGCAGCCACTCGCCCGCCGCCGACACTTACCCGCCCGCCGTCATTCACCCGCCCGTTGACACTTACCCGCCAGCAGACACCCGCCCGCCGCAGGCACTTACCCAACCGCAGGCACTTACCCGCCCGCACGCACTTACCCGCCCGCAGGCACGCGCCGGTCCGCAGCCCCTTGCCCAACCGCAGCCCCTTGCCCACCCGCAGACACCTGCCCGGCGATGGCGCGCAGGGCGCGGGCGCGGGCGGGCGGGACCGATGCGGTGGCAAGCGCGGTAAAGACATGCAGCGTGTCCATTTCGCGGTCGATGACGGCGTGGTCGGACACCCAGGCGCCGAGGCCAAGGTAGCTGCGCAGCAACGGCGGCAGGCCGGCTAGCGCACCCGCGCCGTCTGGCAGGCTCAACCGGTCGGGCGCGCGCGGGCCGGGCGCATACCTCGCCGGGGCCACAAACCGGCGCAGCGCTGCCAGGGCCGCCAGATGCATCGCAGGGTCGGCACCGGCAAAGCTGGAACAGCCAAACAGCAGTGTGACACCTTCGGCATCGACAATCGAGGTCAAGGCCCCCCAGGTCAGGCGCAGAATGTCCGGGTCGCGCCAGTTAGGATGCAGGCAGAACCGGCCCAGTTCGATCCGCAGGCCGGCAAACTGCGATAATAGCGTCAGATCGTAGAACTGCGCCGAATAGCTGGCCGACAGATCCGCGCCCGGACCAAAATCCTGCACCCGGCAACAGGCGACCAGCGTCCCTGCGGCCTCTGACACCAAGAGATGGCGGCACAGGCTGTCATGGCCGTCATGGTCGCGCCCGGCACCCCGGCGAAACGCCAGATGCCGCAGCGCCTGCGCCTCGGTCAGATCGTCGTCGCCGGGAACCAATCGCACGGTATAGCGCCCGCGCGTCAGGGGTTGCATATGTTTCATCCTCTTCACGCTTTTGCCGCAACAGGTCGCCCAGCCTTGCACCCATGGTCAAGCGGCCTAGATTTGACGGGTAAGGATTGGAGGATGCAATGGACAACACAACGGGCAAGTCGGCAAACACCACGACGCCAGACAAGACGGTGGCGGACAAGACGGTGGCGGACAAGACGGTGGCACACGAGATTGTGACAGATAAGACTGC
>JAYTQA010000227.1:0-10251 GCA_043746955.1 bacterium
TGATGACGTTTGATAGAAACATCGTCATGCTCAGGAGTCTCAGTGGTCGCGTGATTGTTGAGGAAAACCGGATTCCACTTTTCCTCATCACGCTCTAAGGCGCGCCTTTGGGCATTGGGTTGCCGCCCCGGTTATAGGCTAGCCAATCCGTCACATCCGGATAGAACTGCTTGCGCCATGCCTTGACGCGAGGGTTCATCACGCGGCGCCAGAGGTTGGGGATCAAGGCCAGTGTCGTCATCACCGGATAGCTGTACGGCAGTTGCGGCGCGTCCGTCTCGGGGTGGTTTTGCAGCAACGGAAACCGCCGGTCGGGTTTATAGTGGTGGTCCGAATGGCGTTGCAGGTTGATCAGCAGCCAGTTGGAGGCTTTATGGCTCGCGTTCCACGCATGGCGGGGCTGCACGTGTTCATACCTGCCCTCGCCCAGATAGCGGCGGGTGAGGCCATAGTGTTCGACGTAATTCACCAGTTCCAGCTGCCAGATCGCGACGAAGGCCTGAAAGACAAACAGGCAAAGTCCCTGCCAACCCCCCAACCCAAAGGCCAGCAGCAGCATCAGGCCTTGCAGGGCGGCATAGCGCAGGAAAGGGTTATCGGGCGTCAGCGAACCGCTGCCCTTGCGTTTTAGCAGTGCGGTCTCAGCCTGCCACGCCGACACCGGGCATTGCCGCAGAACCCGGAAGAAATAGCGGTGAAAGCCCTCGCCATAGCGGGCGGTCACCGCGTCGCGCGGCGTGCCGACATAAAGGTGATGGACCCGCAGGTGCTCGCTGCGAAAGTGGCTGTAAAGCGCCGAGGCCAGCAGAAGGTCGCCAAGCCAGCGCTCCAACTTGTCACTTTGGTGCATCAATTCATGGGCATAGACGATGCCAATTGTCCCCGACATCACCCCCTGCCCAAAGAACAGCATCAGCTTTTCGGGCCAGTTGAGGTTGCCCGCCCGCGGCACATACCACAGCATGCCCAGCAGGATCAGGAACTGCACCGGAAACCAGATGATGGTGATCATCTGGTACCAGAACAGGTCATCTTCCGGCGTCTCGGGGTCGGCATCGTCCCGGTTCTGGCCGATCACCGCATCCAGAAAGGCGAAAAGCCCCCACGTGTAGAGCGGCATCAGGAACACCGTCCAGCCGCCATGCGCCACGCCGATCGCAGCCATCGGAACCGAGCCAAGCGACAGCCAGAACGGCAAAGCGCTTGCCAGCTTGCGGACCTGTTCGGGCGGGATCAGGGGCATCATGTCCTCAGGTTATTTTATCTCGCGATTCTGCGCAAATCGGGCGGGAAAACCGGTTCCTGCTTTTCCCCGGATTTGCTGCAGTGTAGCGCCTTGTGGCGCAGCCTCAACTGCCGACTTGGCGCCGCTGCGCCACGTCAAGCGCCTTGCGCATTAATGTCGGCAGGTCTTGCGGCGAAACTGCGTTGCCCCGGTAAAATTCACCGCGATTTGGTGCCGCGTTTTGCGCCAAGTCTGCCGTGAGCACCGACAAGTCCAGATGAAAATGAGTGAACGTGTGGCGCACCATGCCAGCCGTCACCCAATCGCCCAAAGCCGGGGCAGGGCCGTCCGACCCGTCCCACCCGATCCCCGGAAACCCCAAAGTCCCGCCCAACAAGCCGCGCGCCGCGCGCCGTTCCAGCAAAATCGCCCCGTCCGCACGCCGGCCAACCCAGACAACCCCCTGCCGGGTGGGTTTTTCCGCTTTGGCCAGCTTTCTCGGCAACGCCGCCGCAATCCCCATGGCCCGGGCCAGACACCCCGCCATCCAAGGACAGTTCCCACAGGCCGGTGCGCGCGGCGTGCAGATCGTAGCCCCCAGATCCATCACCGCCTGGGCATAATCGCCCGCCCGCAGTCCCGGTGTAAGCGCCGCAGCCGCCGCCGCCAGCAACGGTTTGGCCGCCGGCAAAGCCACCTCGATGGCAAACACCCGCGCCATCACCCGTTCAACATTGGTATCCACCACCACCTCGGGCAGATCATAGGCAATCGAGGCGACCGCAGCCGCCGTATAAGGCCCGACCCCCGGTAGGGCCCGCAGGCTGGCGAGGTCAGACGGGAACACCCCGCCATGCTGCCGAACCACCGCCCGCGCACCGGCGAGCAGGTTGCGCGCCCGCGCATAATATCCAAGCCCGGCCCATTCGGCCATCACTGCGCCATCCTCCGCCGCAGCCAATGCCTGCACATCCGGCCATAGCAAGGTGAACCGCGCATAATACGCCTTCACCGCCGCCACCGTGGTTTGCTGCAACATCACCTCTGAAAGCCACACCCGATAGGGGTCGGCCCTGACCCCCGCCAAACGCGCTGCAGGCCCGACCCGCCACGGCAAATCGCGGCCATGGGCGTCGTACCACGCCAGCAGGTCCAAGGCGCTTAACCCCCGGTTCACCCCATCAACACGCAATTTTTATCCCCGCCCCCATCGCAAAGTGCTGGCAGCCACCCCGCCGGATCGCTTACCCTAGTGCAAGTGTGCAGCAGGACCAGATGGCGCGTAAACCGACATTCAATGCCGATGCCCCCCCAACCCGCCGGTTGCGCGGGTTTGAAGCGACGGCGCAACTCCTCAGCCAACGCATCCGGGCGGCGGGTGAGGCGAAGGGCTTTGCCATTGCCCGCCTCTTGACCCATTGGGACGACATCGCGGGCGCCGATACCGCCAAAATAACCCGCCCGATCAAGGTGCATTACGGCCGCGAAGGTCTTGGCGCAACCCTGACCTTGCTGGTAGCCTCCGCCCATGCGCCGATGGTGCAGATGGACCTGCCCAAACTGGTCGAACGGGTGAATGCCGCCTATGGCTATGCCGCCATCGCCCGGATCGCCTTGACCCAGACCGCGACGACCGGCTTTGCCGAAGGCCAGACGCCGTTCTCCGGTGCTCCCAAGGTCAAAACGCCCGACCCGGCGATCACGGAAAAAGCCAATACCCTCGCCGAAACCATTCACGATGAAACCCTGCGCAGCGCCCTTGCCGAGCTTGGGCAAAACATATTCACGCGCCGCACATCCACGGAAGGCCAATAGAGATGACCCTGACCCGCCGCAGCTTGCTGACCCTGACCACCAGCCTCGCAGCCCTGGCCGCCACCGGCGTCTGGGCTGATACCACCGCCCCCGCAGCCGCGACCGGCACCACGGCCATCACTGCGGCGGCCATCCCGGACTACGGCATCGGCGATCTGACCGCCAAGGTGAAGATGGTCGAATACCTGTCTTTCACCTGCCCGCATTGTGAACATTTCCATGCCGAGGTGTATCCCAAGCTGAAGGCCGCCTATATCGACACCGGCAAACTGCGGTTGGAGTATCACGAGGTTTACTTTGACCAGCTTGGTCTTCTGGGCGCGATGATGGCCCGCTGCGGCGGTGAGATGCGCTATATGGGCATCGTGGACATGCTCTATGACAAGCAGCGCGACTGGGCCGCTGCCGCCGATATGGGGGCCGTCACCGACCAGTTGAAAAAGATCGCCCGCGCCGCTGGCATGGACGATGCAACGGTCGACACTTGCCTGCACGACCAGAAAGCGGCGGAGGCTCTGGTCGCGCATTACCAGGCCAATATCGCCAAAGACTATCCGAATGACAGCTTCCAGGGCACGCCATCTTTCATCATCAACGGCACCAAATATTCCAACATGTCCTATGAAGACCTGGCCAAGATCATCGACGCCGAACTGGCGAAGTGAATGACCCCACTCGACGGGGTAAAGGTGGTTGAACTCGCGCGGATTCTGGCGGGCCCGTGGGCAGGCCAGACCCTCGCCGACCTTGGCGCTGATGTGGTCAAGGTCGAAGCCCCCGAAGGCGATGACACCCGCCGCTGGGGCCCGCCGTTCATCACCCGCGACAACGACACCTCCGCCGCCTATTTTTACGCCACCAACCGCGGTAAAACCTCGGTCACCTGCGATTTTCGCACGGCGGAAGGTCAGGCGATAGTGCGCGCTTTGGTCGCCGATGCCGATGTGCTGATCGAGAATTTCAAGGTCGGCGGGCTTGCGAAATACGGCCTCGACTACGAAAGCCTGCGTCAGGTGAACCCCAAACTGATTTATTGCTCGATCACCGGCTTTGGCCAGACCGGCCCCTACGCCCATCGCGCGGGCTATGATTTCATCATTCAGGGCATGGCCGGGCTGATGTCGGTCACCGGCGCGTCCGACGGCCAGCCGCAAAAGGTCGGCGTCGCGGTCACCGACATCTTCACCGGAGTTTATGCCGCAACCGCCATCCTCGCGGCTTTGGTGCAGCGCGGTCGGACCGGTGAGGGCCAGCAGATCGACATGGCCCTCCTCGATGTCGCCACCTCGATCATGGCCAACCAGGCGATGAACTATCTGGTCACCGGCGTCGCACCGGGCAAGATGGGCAACGCCCACCCCAACCTAGCACCTTATGCGGTGTTCGATTGTGCCGATGGCTGGATCATCCTTGCGACCGGCAACGACGCCCAATACCGCCGCCTCTGCGCGGTGCTTAATCTGCCCGCCATGGCCACCGATCCCGATTTCACCACCAACGCCTTGCGCATAACCAACCGGGTCGCGATGACCGCCCGCCTGTCCTCCGCCACCAAAAGTTTCCAGAAAGCTGACCTGCTCGCCGCTTGCGAGGCGGAAGGTGTTCCCGCCGGCCCGATCAATGACCTCAAAGCCGTGTTCGACGACCGCCAGGTCATCGCCCGCCAGATGCAGATCGCCCCCATGGGCGTGCCCGGCGTCCGCAGCCCGATGCGCTTCTCAGGTGCCGCCCTCAGCATTGAGCGCACCGCCCCCAAACTGGGTGAGCATGACCCAAGCTGATCCCATTCATCTGGGGATAAATACTCCACGGGGGTGCGGGGGTGTGAAACCCCCGCGCAGGCCAGCCGCACGCGCGATTTCGTATCGAACCCCGCGACCTTGGCAAAGGCGATCTGCTGCACCAAGGGCCGCATCACCGCCTGCGCAGCGCCCGACGCCTGAAACCGCCCCTTCGCATTGACGCGCATCAAGAACCGGCGGCACCACCTCAGGAAAGCCAGATCGCCCACGCTATCGGCGTCCAGCGCCGCTTTCAGGCCATCAGACACCGCTTCGGCCACAAGGGGCGTCTCGAATAGTGCCATCGTCGCGCAACAACCGATTGACCGCCGTCCGGTCTCGGCAGTCTCGAAACGGGTAGCTGCCGCGAAATCCACGCGGCGCGCGTGGGTCCGATCCAACGCCGCGAGGCTGCCCCGGTCAGGCCTTGGCGCTCATCCGTTCGATGTAACTGCGCATGTCGTCCGCTTCGGCCCGCGCATCGCGCAGCCCCTCCATCGTGGCGCGCAATTCGGCGTCGCTTTGGGCAATCTGTCCCATCAGGTCGGCCTCGCGCTGTTCCAGATAGGAAATCGCCTGATCGCGCGCCTCTTCCGCCGCGTGCAGAGCCTGCGCCAGATGGTCAAGCTCGGCCATATCGCCGCCGGCGACCCGGGTGAACCGGTGCAGCAGCCAATAGGCGAACCAGCCAAAGGCAAAGGCCAGAAGCAGGATGACGGCGGTGGTCAGGGTCAGTTGCGTGCGGTTCATGTCAGGGCCTGTGTGGTCTTGCGGAATGCGTCGGTCAAGGGTGCGTCAAAGGGTGCGTGTCAAAGGTGGGCGTCAGCCCTTCCTGTCGTGGCGCAGGCCGGGTTTTGGGCCGCACGGTTGGCTGATCGGGGGCAAGGGCTGCGCCATCCTGGCCGTTTTCCACCACCGGCGGCATGGTCAGGGTCGTGGCCCCCACGGCCTGCGCGGCGGGTTCAGGGCCAGGTTTGGCAGGCAGTTGCGTGGCGGTTACCGGCTGGCCGATCAAGGTGAATTCAATCCGCCGGTTCGCCTCACGCCCGGTATCACTGGCGTTGTCGGCGATGGGCATACTTTCCCCGTAGCCTACGGCGCGCATGGCCGACACATCCTGTTGGCGCCCTTGCAAGGCCACCAGCACGGCTTCGGCGCGCGCCTTGGACAGAGCTAGGTTGCCAGCCGAGGACCCCTGCGCATCGGTATGCCCACCGATTTCCATCTTGACGGAACCGCAGTTCTTCAACGCCTGGGCCAGCCCGTCGATCACCGGATTAGCGGCTGCGGCAATTTCGGACGATCCGGGGTTGAAGGCGATCTTATGCTTTGCCAACACCGCCTGCACCCGATCCAGACATTCCTGCGGCGTGGGCAGGCCCGCCATCGGGTCCAAAGCCTTGTCATAGCTGACATTGACCGTGAAGGTTTTGCCCTGACCCAGCCGGTTCGACAGCAGTTGCGAGATGCTGTCCGACGCAGTTTTCGACCCTGAAATCCCCGACACCTCGACCGTATCCGCCCGCACCAGCACTTGGCCGCTGTCGAGTGTCGCCAAAGCCTGCACGCCCGCCAAGACCCGTTCGGTCCAGCCATCGGGCAGGGCAGGGTCCAGCAAGGTCGCCACATAAACCCGGCCCACCCCGAAGCGCGCCTTGGCAAAGCTCGCCACCGCCGCCTGCATCCGGTCATCCGAAAGCCGCCCGCGCAGTTCGGCCCGGTGGGTTTTGGCGTCCAGAACGGCGGTAAACTCCACCGGCCCCGGCGTGGCCACCGCCTTGTCCGGCATCTTGGCATCCAGCGAAAACACATCCGGCAACGCCGCGCGCAGTTCGCCCACCGACCGGTCAAACGCCGCTTGGCTCACCGGTTCGCCGGCCAGCAGGGTGATATCGGTATCCGAAAATGTGACTGTCCCCGCCCCGATGGCGGCCAAAGCCTTGATCGCCGCCGAAGTAGCCTCCGCCCAGTGGGGGGAGGGGACGCCCATGCCAATCGTGCAAGATAAATCGCCTTTGGTTCCCGCAGCCTTCGCCGCAGCCAGAATCACGGCCTGTGCCGCGTCGGTATCGGCCGAACAGGCATCAAACCGCGCGCCCCGCCCATCGATCACAAAGCGCAGCGTGAACGGCGTCAGCACCGGGCGTGGCGCGGAAATCGTGGTCGACACCTTCAACCCCGCAGGCGCTGCCTTGGCCAAAGCCGCCTCGAACTGCCGCTTTTCGGCGTCAGAGCCGGCAATCGCCACGATCGTTACACCCTCGGCAGCCACGGAAATCTTGGAACGTGGCAAAAGTTCCAGCGCCACCACCCCAAATGCCAGCGCATCCGTCCAGCCTTTTGGCGCGGGGTAACCGGCGGTTTCCAGCATATCCATCGGCGGGGCGGCCGATTTCAGAGTTTCCGCCGCGTCGGTCAGCAGGCCGCGACCGGTGCCCTCGGGCAAGAGGCCGATCAGCTGCACGCCGTCATCATTGCGCAACATTTCCACCGAAAAGCGCGGCGGGGCCACGACCTTGCCGGGCTGCACCGCAAACCCGTCATGCAGCCGCCCGGCATCCACCACGCTGCCCGCAAGGTTCATCGCGGCGAAACGCTGCGCCTCGGTCGGTGCCAAGCCTGACAGGCCGACGATCAGCCCATCGGTCTGGACCTGCACCCAGTCAAACCCCGCGCCCAGCATCCGGCTGCGGATTGTCTCTGCCGTGCGATGTTCCACCAGTTGGGCCAGGCCCCAGCCGGATAGCAGGGCCAGTCCCGCCGCGCCGGCAAACGCCAATGTCGCCACCAGTCCCGCCGAAAGCGCAGGTCTGACGGGCGGCAGGTCAAGGGCGGGCAGATCGGCCAAGCGAAACTCCAAAACGCGAACACCGATGCTTAGACGCTTGACCTGCGCCGATCAATCAAACCCAAGCGGCCACGGCAAGAAACAGCGCAACCAGCAGCCCGGCATCCCGGTTGGCGCGAAACGCCGCCAGACAGGACGCCGGGTCATCAAGATTAAGCCGCCGCAGGTGTAGCGTCATATGCCAGCCAAAGGCCCAGATGCCCACCAGCGCCAACCCGAGCGCTGCCAGGTTCCGCTGCCCCTGCAGGGCAAGCCCGATGGCCAGCGTCAAAAGCACCATGGTGGCCGCAATAAACCCCCACAGCCACCCCCGGCTGCGCGCGCCAAACAGCCGCGCCGTCGATTTCACCCCGATCAGCGCGTCATCCTCTTTATCCTGATGCGCATAGATCGTGTCGTAATAGAGCGTCCAGACGATCCCGGCGCCGTACAGCGCCACCGAAGCCCAATCTACCGCACCCTGATGCGCCGCAAACCCGAGGATCGCCCCCCAATTGAACGCCAGCCCCAAAAACACCTGCGGCCACCAGGTGAACCTTTTGGCAAACGGATAGATCGCAACCAAACCCAGTGAGGCCACGCCCAGCCCGACCGCCAGCCAGTTGTAGGTGAACAAAATCACCGCCGCAGCCATGGCCTGCACTGCCATCCACACCAAAGCGCCCGTCACCGTCACCGCGCCAGACGGCAGAGGCCGGCTTTTGGTCCGCGCCACGGCGGCGTCAATATCGCGGTCGGTGATGTCGTTCCAGGTACAGCCCGCCCCCCGCATCAGGAACGCGCCCACGCCACACGACAGGACCAGCCAGATGTCCCAGGTTCGAAACCCGCTTTCCAGCGCGGCCAGGGCAATGCCCCAAAAGCACGGGATCAGCAAAAGCCACGTCCCGATCGGCCGGTCCGCCCGCGACAGCCGAAGGTAGGGCCGGGTCACCGCAGGCGCATAGACGTCCACCCAATTGCCGTTGGGCGCATCGGCAACCCGGTTACTTACCGGTTCGACCTCTGGCAATTCTGGCGTCTCGGACATAGGTTCACGCTCATGGCACAGGTCAAGATCAGGCTCTATGTAGATCAGGCGCTGGCCTTGGGGCAACCCGTGGCCTTGGGTGCGGCGCAGTCCAATTACCTGTTTAACGTCATGCGGCTTGGGCAGGGGGGGCAGGTCAAACTGTTCAACGGGCGCGACGGCGAATGGCTGGCGTTGGTTGAACATCTGGGCAAGCGCACCGGCATCCTGCGGTGCACCGCCGCGTCTGCACCGCTGATTGCCCCGCCCGACCTGTGGCTGCTGTTTGCCCCCTTGAAGAAAGCCCGCACCGATTTTGTGGTGGAAAAAGCCGTCGAGATGGGGGCGGCGCGGATTGTCCCGGTGCAAACCCGCTTCACCAACGAGCGGGTGCGCGCGGACAAACTCCGCGCCCATGCGATCGAGGCGGCAGAGCAATGCGCGGCGACCTATGTCCCAGAGGTGGCCGACCTGATCCCGTTGGATACGCTTCTAAACCAGTGGAAACCCGAAAGACGGATTCTGTGGGCGGATGAAGGTTTGGCGGCCAGCACCGTTTTGATCAACGCAAGCCCCGGCCCATGGGCCATCCTGATCGGCCCCGAAGGCGGTTTCGCCCCGGAAGAACGCACCAAGCTGCAATCCCTGCCCTATGTCACCCCCATCAGCCTCGGCCCCCGCATCCTGCGCGCCGATACGGCTGCGGTAGCGGCGCTGACGATCTGGCAGACAAGCTTGGGGGATTGGGTATGATCCGCGCCACCGAAGCCGACCGGGCCGAGATTGCGGCGTGCCTTGCGCCCCTGTCGGAATACGCCATGTTCCCGCTGAGCAACCTCGCCCACCATGGCATGCAGGGCGGTCACCCCCATGCAGTGACCTTCTGGATCGCCCGCAAGGCTGGCCAGATCACCGATATTCTGACCCAAACCGACGCAGGCATGCTGATCCCGGTCCTGCCCTCACAAGACTACGCCGCCGCAGCACTGGCCTTGCAGGGGCGGACCACCGTGGGGATCGTCGGCCGCGCCGATTGGGCGCGAGGTCTGGAAGCCACCTGCCACCTGACCGCCGCCCCCAGCACCCTGAACCGCGACGAGCCGCATTACCTGCTAGACCTGTCAGACCTTAGGACACCCCAAGGCGCTGGCACTCTGGTCCCCCTGTCCCAAATCCCAACCCCGATCATCAAGACATGGATGGTGGATTATGAGGTTGAAGCGCTCAACACCCCCGCCGGTCAGGCTCCGGCGCGGGTTGACCAAAGCTATGCCCGCCTGATCGCCGCCGCCAGCCACATGGTTCTGGTCGTGAGCGACACCCCCCTCGCCATGACCGGCTGCAACGCCCGCCTGCCCGACATCGTGCAAGTGGGCGGCGTCTACACACCCGCCGAACTCCGCGGCCAAGGTCACGCCCGCCGCGCCGTGGCCTTGCATCTGGCACAGGCCCGAGCCGCCGGTGTCACCCGCGCCACCCTGTTTTCCGCCAACCCAATGGCATCCCGCGCCTATCGGGCGATAGGCTTCCGGCCCATTGGCGACTGGACGCTGATCCTTTACCCCGACCCGCA
>JAYTQA010000228.1:0-3833 GCA_043746955.1 bacterium
ACGGCATCCAGGTCGGCTTGCAGACCGGCGGCGTTCAGATATTCGCTGACGACCTGGCTGCCGGGGGCGAGCGAGGTTTTCACCCAAGGCTTTGATTTCAGACCCAAAGCCCGGGCCTTGCGGGCGACCAGACCGGCGCCGATCATCACGTAAGGGTTGGACGTGTTGGTGCAGGAGGTGATCGAGGCGATCACAACCGAGCCGTCACGCAGCTTGTAATCCTGATTGGCAACCGCGACGGATTTTCGCAGATCGAGGCTGGTCAGGTGATTGGCACCTTCAAAGGCCATGTCTTTGGCGGCAGCACTGGCATCAACGCCGCGATATTCGGCGACGGTGCGGTAAAACCCAGCGGCGGCGTCGGTCAAGGGCGTGTAATCCTGCGGGCGTTTCGGGCCGGCAATCGCAGGCACAATGCTGGCCATGTCGAGGTGCAGGGTGGAAGTGTAGATGGGGTCATAGCCGGCATCGCGCCACATGCCGTTGGCTTTGGCATAAGCCTCCACCAGTGCAATACGGCCGTCGTCGCGGCCGGTGTTGCGCAGGTAACGGATCGTCTCGCCATCAATTGGGAAGAAGCCGCAGGTAGCACCATATTCCGGGGCCATGTTGGCGATGGTGGCGCGGTCGGCGAGGGGCAGGTGGTCCAGCCCCGCACCGTAGAATTCGACAAACTTGTTCACCACGCCATGTTTGCGCAGCATTTGAACGACTTTCAGGACAAGATCGGTGGCGGTGGTCCCTTCGATCATCGTGCCGGTCAGCTTGAAGCCGACCACCTCCGGGATCAGCATCGACACCGGTTGACCGAGCATGGCCGCCTCCGCCTCGATCCCGCCGACGCCCCAGCCCAGAACCGCCAGACCGTTGACCATGGTGGTGTGGCTGTCGGTGCCGACCAGAGTGTCCGGATAGGCCACCTCAACCCCATACTGATCCCGGTCGGTCCAGACGGTTTGGGCCAGATATTCGAGGTTCACCTGATGGCAAATGCCGGTGCCGGGCGGGACGACCCGAAAGTTGTTGAAGGCGTTCTGGCCCCATTTGAGGAAGACATAACGCTCCATATTCCGCTCGTACTCGCGGTCCACGTTGGCTTGAAAGGCGCGGGGGGTGCCGAATTCGTCGATCATCACCGAATGGTCGATCACCAGGTCAACCGGGTTCAACGGGTTGATTTTCTGCGGATTTCCGCCCAGGCCGATGATGCCGTCGCGCATCGCGGCCAAATCAACCACCGCAGGAACCCCGGTGAAATCCTGCATCAGCACCCGGGCCGGACGATAGGCGATTTCACGAGGATTTTTGCCGCCCGTCTTAGCCCAAGTGGCGAAGGCTTTGATGTCATCGACCGTGACGGTCTTGCCGTCTTCAAAGCGCAGCATATTCTCCAACACCACCTTCAATGCGGCGGGCAGGCGGGAGAAATCGCCAAGTCCTGCGGCTTGTGCGGCGGGGATCGAATAGTAGTCAATCTTGGCCCCACCTGCCGAAAGGCTGGTCCGGGTCTTGGCGCTGTCATGTCCGACGGTGACGGTCATTGGAGGCTCCTGGGGTTGGCTGGCGGGTGCGGGCTGACCCCTTTTTGCCGCAATGCGACGGCTTCGGCAAAGGAATCATCCGGGCTTCGGCGCCATTGTATGCAATTGTATGCCGAAAATCCAGCCCCTTTTTGTTCGCAATAAAACCACGAGGTTGTAACAGGATACCGCCTCACAGTCGCAAAACCTTGATTGGCCTAGGCTTGGGGTTTTGGATAGAGCTTGTTGGGCAAAGGGGATTTGCCATGAAATCGAAAGTCATAACTGCCGTCGCAGGCCTTTGGGCCGCGAGCAGCGGGGTTGGTTATGCTGAAGTTGAGGCGACTAACTTTGGCACGGTGGTGGAGCTTTACACCTCGCAAGGCTGTTCGTCCTGCCCGCCGGCCGACGCTTATTTGCACGAATTGGCCAGAGAGCCGGGGGTCATCGCCTTGGCCCTCCACGTCGATTACTGGGATTACATCGGCTGGACCGACAAATTCGGCAGCCCGAAATACACCCAACGGCAAAAGGATTACGCCCATGCGGCGGGCACCAACATGATCTACACGCCGCAGATGATTGTCGGCGGGGTGGAACTGGTCGAAGGCACCGACCCCGAGCAGGTCGAGGCGGCGATTCGCAAACATCAATCGGTCAGCCCGAAGGTCGCATTGCAGGTAAAGCGCAGGGATGGCAAAGTGGTGATTGCAGCCCAAGCCCATCCGCCGCTGGAAACCCCGCTGCGGGTGCAGGTCGTGCGCTATCGCCCGGCCGAGAGTGTGACGATCAAGCATGGCGAGAATGCTGGCCGGGTGCTGGACTACACCAATATCGTCACCTCCTGGTCGATCGTGGGCCAGTGGGACGGGCAGGCCGATCTGAATCTGAGCGCCCCGATTGAGGGTAACGACCCGGTGGTGGTCATCCTGCAATCGGACGGGCCGGGGCGGATTATGGCTGCGGCGGAGCTGAAATAGCGCGCGGTCCCCAGCCTCATTTCCAGCGGCGGTGAATCCAGAACCACTGTTCGGGATGTTCGCGCACCTGGGCTGCCAGACTGTCGTTCAGCGCTTGGGTCATGGCGGCGGCATTGGTGTGCTCCAGCGGCGCCTCGACCAACAGGTCGAAATGCAGGCCATCGGCTTTGCGGATGCCGTAAACCGGAACCAGCAAGCAGTTGTATTTCAACGCCATTTCAGCGGCTGACAGCGAGGTCATCGCGCGCTGGCCCAAAAACTGCAAGGGCGCGCCGGACAGGAAAGCCTGATCGATCAGCATGCCCACCATGCCGCCCTGTTTCAGATGCATCACCATTTCGGCGACACCGCGCCGCCCGCGGGCAAACAAAGGCTCGGAGATCGCCCGGATCGTGGCCGCGAAGTGCTTGTCGAAATACCGGTTGCTTTGCGGGCGGTACAGGGCTGCCACGTTCATGCCCCGGGCGGCCAGAACCGCGCGGGCAATGTCATGGTTGCCGAAATGGCCCGAGATCAGGATAACCCCGTGCCCCTGCTTCTGGGCTGCAAGGATCGGCTCCAGCCCGGTGCCGATTACCTGAGCATCGGCCACCAAGGCCTTGAATTCGCGGGGGGAATAGAGTTCAGCGAGGGTCCGGCCTGCATTATCGCAAACCGCCTGCACAATCTCCTCGACCCGGCCGGGGGCAAGGTCGGGCCAGATCAACGCCAGATTGTTGCGCACCCGGGCCGGATAGTGGGCAAGGGGTGCTATCACCCGCGCCATCACCCAGCCGCTGAACGGCACCCGCCAGCGGTAGGGCAGGGCCAGCAGCAGCCGGATCAGAGCCATCAGGACCAGATTTTGCAGCCAATCCATCGGCTTGAACGGGGGTTTGGTTGCGTCAGTCACGGTCGCGTCACGGTGCTGCGCGCAAGGGCGGCGCAGTCCTCTCCTTGCGCCAGACATAAAGACCCGCACCCGCGATCACAAGCGCACCCAGAAGTGTGAACTGATCCGGCCAGGCGTGGAACGCCAGCCCCGACCAGAGGATGGCAAACACCATGTCCAGATAGCCGAACGGGGCCAGCGCCGCAGCCTCGGCCCGCGAATAGGCCCGGATGGTGAACAGTTGGGCTACTGCCCCAAGAGCGCCGAGGATCACGAACAACGGCAGATCCGACAGGGCAATCGGCTGCCAATAGAGCGGCAAGACGACCGAGGTCACCACAGACCCAAACGCCGCTGCATAAAACATCGCAGCGGCCGGGCTTTCCTGCGCGCCGACCAGCCGGGTCAACAGCATGTTGGCGGCGTAAGACACCGCACAGATCAGCGGCAGGATGGCTGCGA
>JAYTQA010000229.1:0-3832 GCA_043746955.1 bacterium
GCCGATCAGGTCGAGGATTTGCTGACCAGCCTGCCGCCGCAAGCGCTTGACCCCCAGGTGTTTTCCCGCCATGCGCCTGCCCCGCCAACGCATACCGCCGCAACGCTCACCACGCCAACGCTTGCACCGCCGACGCAGCCCCCCCTAACACATGCCGCCGCAACGCTCGCGCCGCCGACGCTCTCCCCCGTAACGCTCGCCGCCTCAACATCTGCCGCCACAACACTCGCCGCCGGAACGCTCGCGCCGCCGACCCTAAATTCGCCGACGCAGCCCCTACCAACGCAGCCCCCCCTGCCGCTTGCCACCCCGACCAGCCTGCCGCCGGTGCACACAATTCTGGACGCGGTGCTAGGCCGCGATCGGGTCAATGCCATCTTGCACGGTGCCGCACCCGGGGTCGCACCCGGCATCGCACCGGAGGGCGCATCGGGAGTCGCACCCGGGGTCACACCCGGCGCCGCATCGGGCATCCTATCCGGGGTCGCATCGGTGGCCACAACAGTGGCCGCAACCGACGCCGCATTCGGCATCGCACCGGGGATCCTACTCGGGGTCGCACCGGGGATCTCACTCGGCATCCCACAGGGGGTCGCACAGGGCGTTGGACCCGCAATCCCACCGGTTCTCCCAGCCCAAACCAGCACGCAGCCCTTGCAAGGTGGGCTGAACCTCGTAACCCGGACTGCCGCGCCCGCCCCTGCCGGAACGCCAGCCGCTGCCGCAACGCCAGCCGCTGCCGCAACGCCAGCCGCTGCCGCAACGCCAGCCCCTGCCGCAACGCCGGCTCTGCCACAGCATCACGACGAAACCCTCGCCGTCCTGCGCAAAGCACTTTACCCCCGCCGGGCCGGGGCTGCGGTGCGGCCCAGCCTCCAGATCCGGATCGCGGCGCAGTGTTTCAACGCCACGCTGATCTTTGTCTGGGCCCCGTTGGGGCTGGCGGCGATGGCCTATGCCCTGTTGCGCGGTGAGGATATCGTGCTGTCGTCCCGCCTGATGGCGCTGACCGGCACCGTGCTGGCCGTGGCCCACTCGCCCCTCGGCCATACCATGCGCGCGTTGGCCGGGATCTGACGCCAACTTGGGATTTTTCGCAGAAAAATCGTCCCCAAAGGCCGCGCTCAATGGCCACCCAAAGCCAGTGCCGCATGATCCTCGTCGGTCAGGCTGGCCGCCGCCACAACCGAGGTGTGGATCGAAAACACCACCGCGCCGGTATCGGCCAACCGCCACAGACTTTGCCGCTCGGACCGCAGATAGGCCCGCGCGCCCTGCCGTGGCCGGACCTCGGCTTCGCCTTTGGGCTGAAAAAGCGTGGCGTCGGCATAAAGGAGCGCGTTGATCCGAAACAACGGCTGGTCTGGCCGGATCAGGTCAAACAGCCGCTGCACCCGCCGGGCCATCTGGTCGTCATAAGATGCAACCGGCTGATGGATGGCGCTAAGCGGTCGGCCCAGCTTTTGCGCCAGCGTCCAACTGCCCGGGAAGCCCAAAAGCGCTGCGGTCAGCCGATGTTCGTCGCCAGCGCCCTGAACTTCAGCCTTTTGCAGCAGGCAAAAATCCTCCTGCACCAATTGGCCAAGCGTCAGCAACGGGGCCGAAGGGTCGATCCGGACCGTCGCGCCATCCGGCCGCGTCACCCGATCACCCTGGACCGCAAACCCCGGCCTGCGCGCCAGATGGGCCAGCACCAGCGCCACCAACTCCGCCGCCGCCGGACGTGCCGCGTCGGGCAAAGCGTGGACATCCGGCAGCCGCACCGCCACCAACCGGGCTTTCTCGGCCAGTTGCGCGCCATAGGCATCATCGACCTGCAACCAGCGGGCCGGCTCCAGAGGTTGCAACCCCGGCAAGCGCCACAGGCCCGGCACCAGCCAAGGTTTCACCGCGAGGCTGGCTTGCAGGATGGGGGTGGTCTGATCCATCGCCTGTCCTAACCCGCCCCCGCGCCGCCGAAAAGCCCCGCAGATAAGCCCGGCAGATCAGCCTCACAGATACGCCCGGCAGATAAGCCCCGCCATAAAGTCAAACCGTAAAGCCCCCGCCACAAAACCCCCGCCGCAAAGCCGCGCTACAAAACCTCCGCCAAAACCCCCGCCCAAAAACCTCTGCCCCCCGCCGCTTGTTCCGCCATTTCCGACACACCCTGTCGCCCCCGGCAATGAAGCAGCCAACCCCGGTCGCAGACTTGGCCCGAACCGGAGGGCGCCATGGCCGACCATTATTCCCAACACCGCAAGATCGACCCGACCCGGGGCGCCACCCTTGGCGACGGCTCGCCCAACGACAACAACCGGGTGGAGATCGGCCCGACCCAGCTTGTCTTCCGTGAATGGGAAGCCGCTGGCCTGACCCCGCCCAACCTATCCCGGATGCGGGAATATCGCTGGAAACGCCTGACCGCGGCGATAGTCGCACGGGGGTACGGCGGCCTCTTGCTGTACGACCCTTTGAACATCCGTTACGCCACCGACACCACCAACATGCAACTGTGGAACACCCACAACCCGTTCCGCGCCTGCCTGCTCTGCGCCGATGGTCATATGGTGATGTGGGAATACAAGAACTCGCCTTTCCTCGTGACCTTCAACCCGCTCGTCAAAGAACTGCGCTCCGGTGCCACCTTCTTTTACAACTCGACCGGCGACCGGGGCGAAGCTGCCGCCAACAATTTCGCGGCCCAAGTCGACGAAGTGATGCGCGAACATGCGGGGTCCAACCGCCGCCTTGCCGTCGACAAGATCATGGTCCACGGGTTGCGCGCCCTCGAACGCGCCGGGTTCGAGGTGATGGAGGGCGAGGAGGTTACCGAACGCACCCGCGCCATCAAAGGCCCCGACGACATCGCGGCGATGCGCTGCGCCCACCACGCCTGCGAGGCGTCGATTGCCGAGATGGAGGCGTTCACCCGCCATAACGTCCCCCAAGGCCAAACCTCCGAGGATGCGATCTGGGCCGAGCTTCACCGCGCCAACATCGCGCGCGGCGGTGAGTGGATCGAGACGCGGCTCTTGGCGTCCGGCCCGCGCACCAACCCGTGGTTTCAGGAATGCGGGCCCCGGATCGTGCAAAACAACGAGATTGTCGGCTTCGACACCGACCTGATCGGGGCTTACGGCATTTGCATCGACATTTCCCGCACCTGGTGGGTCGGCGACCACCGCCCGACCCGTGCGATGATTTCCGCCATGCAGCACGCCCGCGACCACATCGCCCAGAATATGGCGCTCTTGAAACCCGGCGTTTCGATCCACGAACTGGTCCACAACGGCCACCAGCTCGACCCGCAATACCGGGCGCAGAAATACGCCTGCAAGATGCACGGCGTGGGCCTGTGCGACGAATGGCCTTATGTCCATTACCCCGATGGCTGGCTGGACGGAGCCTTCGACGCCGTCCTCGAACCCGGCATGGTGCTGTGTGTCGAGGCGCTGGTCTCGCCCGAAGGCGGTGATTTTTCGATCAAGCTGGAGGATCAGGTGCTGATCACCGACACCGGATATGAGAACCTCACCACATATCCGTTCGATGCCGCCCTGACCGGCTAACATCGCTGTTGTGAGACTCAGCGGCCGGTCCTAACGTGACGCTGCGCAACCTAAGCGGTTGCGCCCATTCAACCGGGGAGGACATCATGGCGACGCTTACGGCCACATTCAAACCCAACACGAAATTCCCGCTTATCGAGTCAGACGCCGAAAAGGCCTTCAAGGGCCTGCGCACCGTGTTTGACTATGCCAAAGGCGGCGGTCAGGACACGATGATCTGCAACACGCTGATCACGCTTGCCGCCAAAAAGGACAAGACGCTGAACCTGCCGTTGAAAAAC
>JAYTQA010000230.1:0-10209 GCA_043746955.1 bacterium
TGATCGACCTGTTATCCGCCACACGCGGGATGGCTGCGGTGGATGCCTACATGCTGGCGTCAACCTGCGGTGACCTGCGGATATCGGAAATCGTCGATATGCCCAACTGGGTCGTCAGCTTTTACTTCCCGCGCTGCGTGTTTGAATGAGCCTCGCAGGGCTGTTGGCTACCACCACTGACAAAGCGCTGCTGAAGCGGCGGCCCATGCAGCCTCGTAGCTGCCCGGGACATGGCGGGGTGGCACTGGGTGCTGATGGTCCAAGCGCCAGTTTGATCGGCCGTGAGGCGAGGCTTGAGAAAGTTGCCGCTGGCTGCGTTTGTCGCGCCTCTCGCCAATCCGACTTTGGATGGGTCATCCTCTGGTGATGTTTTACCGGGAAAACCTATCGTCAGGACGATCCGGCACCCCTGTCAAACCCTAGCCACCGACCGCGCCCGCCGGTTACTAAGATGTGTACTAAGGGCGATGCCGATCCCGGCCAGCATCACCAGCCCCATGCCGGTCAGGCTCAGCCGGTCGGGGATATGGCCAAACACCAGCCAACCCAAGCCGCCCGCCCAGAACAGTTGCAGGTAGTAGACCGGTGCCAAGAGCGAGGCTGGCGCTTCGCGGTAGGCCGCCGTGAACAGGAAATGGCCGCCGGTCATCAACACGCCCAACAGCAGCATCAGCCCGATGTCGGGCAGGATCGGTACCGGGCCATGCCATTGGCCGATCGACATCACAGCAAAGACCGCGACCCCGACCAATGCGGTGTTGAACAGCAGGGCGGAGGTGGTCTCGGTTCGCGCCAGAACCCGTGTCAGCAAGTGGTATGCCGTGGCACATCCGGCATTGATCAGGCAGAGCGTCACGCCCAACGGGTCCAGCGCACCACCGGGCCGCACGATCAGAAACACGCCCAGAAAACCAAGCGTCGCACCGATCCAGCCCGCAATGGTTACTTTTTCGCCCAACAAAGGCACCGCCAACAGCATGACTGCGAACGGGGATAGGTAGACAATGGCTGAGGCCTCACCGACCGGCATCACGCGCAAAGCCAGCCCCATGGTCAGCGACGCCGCACACAGGCAGAGGCCGCGCAGCGTGACCAATCCGGTCCGCTGGGTCGTCCACAACGCCGCGCGTTGGCGGGGATACAAGATCAGCAGCAACAGGACGACATTGACGGCATAGCGCGACAGCACGACCACCGGCACCGGGTAATGCGCGGCCAGATGCTTGGTGACGGTGTCGGCCAGCGCGAAGAAAAACACCGCTCCCACCACGAAAAGCACGCCTTTGCTGGGATTGGCCAAGCTGGATTGAGCTTCGTTGTGCATCATCATCCCGTTTTGATGGCGACACCTTACAGTGTTACGATTTTGCCCGATGGCGTCGCAGTTGGCAAAGGGTGATCCGGTGCAGCACAACTCTTGCACCTTTGGCTTGGTCGGTCTATCGGCTGATCCGTTCCACAATACCGGTTAACCCATGAAGTTCCTCGACCTCACCCGTGTTTATATCCGTTCTGGCGGCGGCGGCGGCGGCTGCGTGTCGTTCCGACGCGACAAGTATGTCGAATACGGCGGCCCGGACGGCGGCGATGGCGGCCATGGCGGGTCGGTCTGGGTCGAGGCGGTGGAGGGGTTGAACACCCTGATCGACTATCGCTACCAGCAGCATTTCTTCGCCAAGTCCGGCCAGCCCGGCATGGGAAGCCAGAAAACCGGCAAAACCGGTGACGATGTCGTGATGAAAGTGCCCTTGGGCACCGAGATTCTGGATGAGGATGAGGAAACTGTTCTGGCCGACCTGACGCGGGTTGGCCAGCGCGTCTGTCTGGCTGAAGGCGGCAACGGCGGCTGGGGCAATCTGCGCTTCAAATCCTCGACCAACCGCGCACCGGCCCGCGCCAATCCGGGGCAGGAGGGCGTTGAACGCACCATCTGGCTGCGGCTGAAGCTGATCGCGGATGCCGGGCTGTTGGGCCTGCCGAACGCGGGAAAATCGACGTTTCTGGCCGCCGTGTCGAATGCGCGGCCCAAGATTGCCGATTATCCGTTTACCACCCTGGTGCCCAACCTCGGCGTGGTCGGCATTGATGGGGCGGAGTTTGTGATGGCCGATATTCCGGGTCTGATCGAAGGTGCCAGCGAGGGTCGCGGCCTTGGGATGCAGTTTCTGGCCCATGTCGAACGCTGCAAAGTGCTGCTGCATCTGGTCGATGGCACGTCGTCTACCATCACCAAAGATTACCGGACCATCGTGCATGAGCTTGAAGCCTATTCTGAGATCCTCGGCGATAAACCCCGGATTCTGGCGCTGAACAAGGTTGATGCGATGGATGCCAAGCAAATCAGTGACCGCAGGCGCGCCTTGGAAAAGGCCAGCGGCGGGCCGGTCCATGTCATCTCCGGCGTGGCGGGCATGGGGCTGCAAGACGTGCTGCGGGTGATCATGGCCGACATCAAAAAGGGCAATGCCAAGCCGGAAGCGGTGACGCCGTGGCGGCCCTGAGCCATCTTGCCGCCCCCGACATCCGCGCTGCCCGCCGGTTGGTGGTCAAGATCGGCTCGGCCTTGCTGGTGGATAGCCAAGGGCTGAAACCGGCGTGGCTTGCCGCTTTGGCGCTGGATGTGGCGGAGGCGAAGGCGCGGGGCGCCGATGTGGTGCTGGTGTCGTCCGGTGCCATCGCTTTGGGGCGCAAGGTTCTGGGCCTGCCGGATGGCGCGCTGACGCTGGAACAGTCGCAGGCAGCGGCGGCGGTCGGCCAAATCCGTTTGGCGCGGGCCTATGAGGAAGTTCTGGCCCCGCATGGTATCATCACCGCGCAGGTTTTGGTCACCCTTGAGGATACCGAAGACCGGCGGCGCTATCTCAACTCCCGCGCCACGATGGAGACTTTGCTGAGCCTTGGCGTTGTGCCGATCGTGAATGAGAACGACACGGTGGCGACCGACGAAATCCGCTTTGGCGATAACGACCGCTTGGCCGCGCAGATTGCTGTGACGGTAGGGGCGGATCAGCTGGTGCTGTTGTCCGATGTCGATGGGTTCTATTCGGCCAATCCCAAGCAAGACGCTACAGCGCAACGTTTCGATCTGGTGGAAAAAATCACGCCCTCGATTGAGGCTATGGCGGGGGATGCCATCGGCGGGCTTTCCAAGGGCGGCATGAAAACCAAACTGCTGGCCGCAAAGACCGCGGTGGCGGGCGGTTGTGCGATGGCGATCATGGAAGGCTCGGTGCTGCGACCCCTGACCGCCTTGGCCAATGGCGCGAACCGGACCTGGTTTGTGGCCCACACCGACCCGCAAGCCGCCCGCAAACGCTGGATCAATGCGATGAAGCCGCGCGGCGAACTGCGGCTGGATGCCGGGGCGGTCAAAGCGATGGCGCAAGGCAAAAGCCTATTGCCTGCGGGGGTGACGGCGGTTTCGGGCAACTTTGGCCGGGGTGATCCGGTGGCAATTGTCTCGCCCGAAGGGGATATGCTGGGCAAGGGCCTGGTGCGCTATACCGCCGGGGAGGCCAAGGCGATTGCAGGCCACCGGTCCGGCGAGATCGAGGCGATCCTGGGCTATCCAGGTCGGGCGGCTTTGGTGCATCGGGATGATATGGTGATCTGAACCCAAGCCCCCGGGGCGCTGCCCCCAAGCCGTTGGTCTCTCGGGCCTAAGGCGATGCCAAGGGCTAACCCGGGATATTTGGGCCAGAATGAAAGGGTGTAAGATGGACCGGCAGTTTTCCGATCTGATGGCTGAAATGGGCACCAAGGCAAAGGCTGCGGCGGCTGAATTGGCCTACGCCTCGCAGGAAAGGAAATATGCGGCACTGGTGAGTGCGGCGCATTTCATTGAAGAGCAGCGCGATAGCATCCTTGACGCCAATGCCGAAGACATGGGGGTTGCCGAAGCCAAGGGCCTGAGCGCCGCGATGCTCGACCGGCTGCGGCTTGACCTTCACCGCTTGCGCGGGATTGTCGATGCTTTGCGCGCCGTGGCCGAGCAGCGCGATCCGGTGGGGCGGGTGCTGGCAGAGTGGGACCGCCCGAACGGGCTGCACATTCAGCGGGTTGCGACCCCGCTGGGGGTGATCGGGGTCATCTACGAAAGCCGTCCGAATGTGACAGTGGATGCCGGAGCCTTGGGCCTGAAGGCCGGGAATGCGGTGATTTTGCGCGGCGGCAGCGAAAGTTTCCACTCCTCCACCGCCCTGCATGACTGCATGCTGCGCGGCCTGCGCGAAGCGCGCCTGCCCGAGGCTGCAATTCAACTGGTGCCGACGCGCGACCGGCAGATGGTTTCGGCAATGTTGACAGCTGTCAACTTTATCGACGTGATCGTCCCGCGTGGCGGCAAGGGGCTGGTGGGCCTGGTGCAGGCCGAGGCGCGGGTGCCGGTCTTTGCGCATCTGGAGGGGATTTGCCACGTCTATGCCGACCGCGATGCTGACCTGGAAAAGGCGCGGGCCGTGGTTCTGAACTCGAAAACCCGGCGCACCGGGGTTTGCGGTGCAGCGGAATGTCTTCTGATCGACTGGCCGTTTTACACCAAACATGGGCCGGTTCTGGTCGAGGACTTGCTGCAAGCCGGGGTCGAGGTGCGCACCGAAGGCGAATTGCTGAAGGTTCCGGGGACAGTACAGGCGGCACCTGATGATTTTGGGCGGGAATTTTTGGACAAGATTATCGCGGTCAAGTTGGTGGACGGGGTGGACGAGGCGATGGCGCATATCCGCAAATATGGATCGAGCCACACCGAATGCATCCTGACCGAAAATGACGCAACAGCAGCCAAGTTCTTTCAGCGGCTGGACAGTGCGATCCTGATGCGCAACGCCTCCACCCAGTTCGCGGATGGCGGCGAGTTTGGCATGGGGGGCGAAATAGGCATTGCCACCGGCAAGCTGCACGCGCGCGGGCCGGTCGGGGCTGAACAGCTGTGCAGCTTCAAATATCTGGTGACCGGGAGCGGCACGATCAGAAGCTAAAGCGGTTTGCGTTTGATGAGACTCAAACAACCGCTTTACCTCTTTGTTTTTCCGCGCATTTTTTTTGCGAAAACCGCGCCACACTTTTCGGAATGCGCTTTAAGTCTGGCTAGAAACTCAGCTTGATCGACGTCTGGCTGAGATCTGCCGTCAAACGATACTGACGGCGGGTGATTTCGTCGGCAGCGAGCGGGAAATGCACGACGGCGGGGGTGATTTCCGGGTTGGCGGTCGGGTCGGCCAGCATATCCCACAGCGCCGCATCGATCCGCAGTTTGGCGGCGTCACCATTGATCTGCCAGCGCCCGCCATCCACTTGCACGATGATTTTGCCGCCATAAGCCATGGCACTTTCCAGACACATCAGCAGAAGGAAGGCGATCTTCACCTCGCCCCGCGCCATATCTGGCCCGGAATGCCATTCGATCGACAGCCGGCCACCCCGGGTCATGTCATTGATAATGCTTGATACCTCTGACCGCCCCAGCCGCTGTTCGCCCGCATAGGCCCCGAATGCCACGCGAAAAAACCGAATGCGCGCATTGGCATGGCCCACGCTTTCCGAAATCAGCGCCATTTCGGGGCCACCGGCACCCGCCTCCATCATCAACAGTTCCAACCCATTGCCGATGGCACCGATCGGGCTGATAAGGTCATGGCAGATGCGAGACCCGAGCAGGGCGGCGAGGTCTGACTTGTCTGACATGGCAATCCTTTCGCGGAGGCTTTTATGCGGTCATATCTTGAGCCGGGTATGCTGGTGCGACACCCGACAGAAAGCGATTGGGGTCTTGGTCAGGTACAGTCTCTCATCAATGGTAAATGCACGGTTAACTTCGAGCATAAGGGTAAAGTTGTTGTGGATACGCGGCAAATTGATCTTGTGGTGGATTTCAGCACCGGTCCATCGCCGTGACGCGGACTTGGTGGGGTTGCGTGCGCCGGCATGACGGTTGATGCCGCAGCCCTGACGTTACGGCTCGCCCGCGACGCCAGAGATTTGCGTGCAGCCCAACGCCTGCGCTACGAGGTGTTTGTGGCGGAACTGGGCGCGCGGGGGCCAATGATTGATCACGCCAACCGGCTGGAGGTCGATGCGTTCGACCCCTATTTCGACCACCTTCTGTTGATTGACCAGCGCCGCGACCCGGCAACTTTGTCTGATGTGGTTGGGGTTTACCGACTGTTGCCGCCTGAAGCCCTGGCCGCTGCGGGGCGGTATTATTCGGAAGGCGAGTTCGACCTGAGCCGTCTGAAATCCAGCGGTCGGCGGTTGCTGGAACTTGGCCGGACCTGTGTGCATCCTGATCTGCGCGGCGGGGCTGCGATGTTCCTGATGTGGAATGGATTGGCCGAATATGTGCTGGAACGGCACATCGAGGTTTTGTTTGGTGCGGCGTCGTTTCACGGCACCGACGCTAGTGCCTTGGCGCAGCCCTTGTCGCTGCTGCATCATTTTCACCGCGCACCGCTATCGTTGCGCGTGACGCCGCAACCGGCACAGGCGCAGGCGATCAACCTGTTGCCCGAGGCGCAGGTCGACCGGGTGGCGGCGATGGCCGGGATTCCGGCGCTGATCAAGGCGTATCTGCGCTTGGGCGGCTTTGTGTCAGATGGCGCGTGGATCGACCGCGATTTCAACACTTTAGATCTGTGTCTGGTGGTGGACACCGCCAAGATGAGCGTAAAGCACCGCGACTTCTACACCCGCAAAAAGGGCCGGGAATGAGTGATTGGCTGCAAGCGCCGCGGCCTAGGCCAAGGATTAGCCCAAGGGGTTGGCTGCGGGTGATTTGGCGCGGGCTTTTGCTGGCCCTGCTGACCTATGGCGGGCTGGCCGTGCTGCTGATCTTGCGTCTGGTCGAGCGGCCCCTGTTCGGCCCGGCCCGGCCCTGGACGCCGCATATCACCCGATGCGTCTGCCGGGCGGCCTTTCGCATCTTGCGGATTGGCTATTCGGTCACCGGCAGCCCGATGACCAGACCGGGGGCAATGGTGGCCAACCACGCCTCTTGGTTGGATATTTTTGCGCTGAACGCCGGTGCGCGGATTTATTTCGTGGCGAAGTCAGAGGTAGCGGGATGGGCGGGGATCGGCTGGCTCGCGCGTGCGACCGGCACCCTGTTCATTGCGCGCAAGGGGGCGGAGGCGCAGCGGCAGCAACAAGTGCTCGCGGTGCGGCTCGCGGCAGGACATCAGTTGCTGTTCTTCCCCGAGGGGACCTCGACCGACGGGCAGCGGGTGCTGCCATTCAAACCCACGTTGTTTGAAGCCTTTTTTAGATCGGTAGCGCCGCTGCATGTTCAGCCGGTCACGGTCGCCTATCGGGCCCCTGTGGCGGCCGATCCGCGCCACTATGGCTGGTGGGGCGACATGGAGTTTGCGCCACATCTGTTGATGGTGCTGGCCGATGCGCGGCCGGGGCGGGTGGCGGTGATCTTTCATCCCGCCGTGGCGGTGAGCAGCTTTCCCGACCGCAAAAGCCTGTCCGCCCATTGCGAACAGGTGATCCGCCGTGCCCATCAGCGGTTAAAGGATCGGTGACAGAAGGGCTTTCAGGGCGGCAAGTGGGTCGTCAGCGCCCCAAACCTCTGATCCTACCGCGAAGAAATCGGTAACCGGGGCGAAGTTTTCGATCAGATCGCGGGTCAGAGCACCCTCTGCGATGACCGGAACTTCGATCATCTCACTCCACCATTCGAACAGGTCACGCGGCGCCTGCGCACCGCTGCCCAGACCAGCGGCCCCGATCGGACCGAAAGCGACGTAATCGGCACCGGCCTCACCCGCCGTCATGCCCTCGTGCCGGGTGACACCGCAGTAACTGCCGACGATAGCGTCTGCCCCGAGGTCTTTGCGCAGGGCACGGATTTGGCGTGCGCCATCGGTCAAATGGATGCCGTCAAGGCCATGGCGTTCGACGAAAAGCACATGGTTTTCAATCACAACCGCCACGTCACGGGCATGGGCTACCAGCCGGCAGGCGTCTGCGGCGCGGCCAATCTCATCGGGGTCTTTGGTGGCGAGGGCCACGCGCAGGCAGGCAATTTCAACCCCGTCCATCACGCGGGCCAGTGCTGCTGGAAAGCTGACAAGGTCAAATATCGGCGGGGTGATGAGGGTGATCTGCGGGCGGTCCGGTTGGGCCATGTCGGTTCCTTGGGCAACTGCAGCGCCCCCCTTAGCCTAAAGCCGGGCGCTTGTCAGGGGGCGCTTGTCTTGGGGCCGCTTGTTAGGGGCCGCCAATCTGGGGGCCGCTTGTCTGGGCGATCGGGCTGGCGTATCTCCCGAGGGGTTCCAACCATAGGCCCGCAATGATCCCGCCCGTTTTCGTTCTGGTCCGCCCGCAGATGGGCGAAAATATCGGTGCCGCCGCCCGTGCCATGCTGAACTTCGGGCTGGAGCGGATGCGGATTGTCGACCCGCGCGACGGCTGGCCGAACTCCAAGGCGGTGGCGCTGGCCAGTGGCGCCGGGCGGATTTTGGATAATGCTGGCCTGTTTGCCGATCTGGATACGGCATTGGCTGACTGCGATTACGTGCTGGCCACCACGGCACGGGGCCGGGAATTGACCAAACCGATCTTCAGCCCCGAAGCCGCGATGGCGCTGGTCCGTGCGATGACCGCCGCTGACAAGAAAGTCGCCATCTTGTTTGGGCCGGAGCGGGCGGGCTTGGAGAATGACGACATCACCCGCGCCAATGCGATCATCACCGTGCCGGTTAACCCGGAGTTTTTCTCGCTCAATCTGGCCCAGTGCGTGCTTTTGCTGGCCTATGAATGGCGCAGGCAGACGGTGGAGGTGCCCGCCATGGTGCTGGAAATGGCCGGGGCGGACTTTGCCAACGCGGGCGAAATCGACAAGCTGGCGGAGCATTTTGAGCAACGGCTGGGGGCCGCCGGTTTTTTCTTTCCAGAAGCCAAGGCCCCGAATATGAAGCGGAATTTGCGCAACATGTGGTCGCGGCTCGGGCTTACCAGGGCCGAGGTGCAGACCTTTCACGGGATGTTGCGCCAAATTGCCTATGCCTTGAAAATGCAGGGCTAGCGCTTGTCCTTGAAGCGCGGCTTGGGCAGGGCTAGGTTCCGGCTAAAGACGAGGTAAGCCGATGGCGCAAAAGCAGCCGCAAAAACGCAGTATTTTTGAAGAGGTTGGCGGGACGGCGAAGGCCGTGCCTGCGGGCGGTATGATCGCCACCCAACCCAAAGGCGCGCGCGGGGCAGTTCGGATCTGGCTGATGGTCATCTTTGCGCTGGTGGCGGTGATGATTGCGGTCGGCGGCCTGACCCGGCTGACCGACAGTGGGCTGTCGATCACCGAATGGCATCCGGTCATCGGCGCGCTGCCGCCTACGACCGAGGCGGATTGGGCTGCGGAGTTTGGCAAATACCAGGCCTCGCCGCAGGGGCAGATCGTCAATGCGCAGATGAATATTGCCGCCTTCAAGCAGATTTTCTGGTGGGAATGGGGTCACCGCGAACTGGGCCGGGTGATAGGCTTGGTCTGGGCCGTGGGGTTTGGCTTCTTTGCCTTGACGCGGCGGGTGCCGGCGGGTTGGGCCCCCCGGCTTTGGGGCCTGGGGCTGCTGATCGGGCTGCAAGGTGCGGTTGGCTGGGGCATGGTGGCCTCTGGCCTGACCGGATCGATGACCAAGGTGGCCTCCTATTGGCTGGCGCTGCATCTGGGCGGAGCCTTTGTTATCTATGGGTTTATTGCCTGGTGGGTGCTCCTTTTGGGCCGCAGCGAGACCGACCTTCTGACTGCGCGGCGCAATGGCGAGCGGCGGTTGTTCGGGCTTTCGAGCGGTGTCATGCATTTTCTGTTCTGGCAGATTATCTTGGGCGCTTTGGTGGCAGGCATCGACGCCGGGCGGAACTATCCGACCTGGCCGGATATGAATGGCAGCTTCTTTCCGACCGATGCGTTTGACGGGGCGGGCGTGGCCTTGTGGGCCAATCCGGGGCTGGTGCAGTTTGTCCATCGGATGTCGGGCTATCTGCTGTTTTGCTTTGGTGTGGTGGCGTGGCTGAGGGGGCGGAAATCGGCCTATCAGGCGACACGGGCGGCGTTTCACATGATGATGGCGATGCTATTGGTGCAGGTTTGCCTTGGCATCTTTACCGCGCTTTCAGCGGCGCAGTTGCCGATGGCTATCACCCATCAGGTCGGCGCGGTGGTCTTGTGGGTGCTGGTGATCAGGGCGCGGCATCTGGCGGCCTATCCGATCCAAG
>JAYTQA010000231.1:0-3828 GCA_043746955.1 bacterium
TGGAGGGCGGTGGGGTGGAGGGCGGTGGGGTGGAGGGCGGTGGGGTGGAGGGCGGTGGGGTGGAGGGCGGTGACGTGATGGTCAAAGGCATGTCGGCGGTCAACTCCCGCAGCATCAGGCCGGCGGCAAATTCGAAATAATCGTGGCGATCCTTGGGGTTGTTGGGTTTTTGCCGTTCCACCGCGCGCAGCCAGCGCACGAAGATGCCGGCCAGCCTGGTCTCGTCGATCTTGTAGGTGCAGCCGATCCGGGTGCCGATCGCTTCGACATAGGCTTCAAACGCGGCGCGAAACCAGCGCATCCGCCGGACGGCAATCCGCAACGGTTCGTTCGTCGGCGGCAGGCTGCCGGCCAGGGGCGGCAAATCAGACATGGCTGGCAAACTCGGCATAAAGGGTGGCCAGACGGGTGGCGTCCTTGTCGCGGAAGGCGGCGTCGGCCTCAGCCGCGAGGGCCACGGCAAGATCGGTTGCGGCATCAAGGGCGTCCTCGTTCCCGGCCGCGCTGCGGTTGGATTGCAGCCACAGCATGACCGCAAAGATCGCAACGTGTTCAAGAGAGTGGCCGGGCACATGGGCGGCATCGGCAGCCGAGGCGCCGCGCAGGACCTTGGCCTCTGCCAGAGCCAGCGACAAAGCGGCAGCGATGCTGGCATCGCGACCAAGCCTTTGCTCCGGCGTCAGGGCGCGACAGGCAGACCGCGCCGCCGTCTCGCTGATATAGGCCGAGGGCGCGTTCAAATGGCGCAACACGCCGCGCAGGGCCGCATAAAGCCCTTGCGCAAAGGCATCTTCGGCTCCGTGCAGGGCGGTGATGTCATGCAGCGACCCGTTCGGCGTGGGGGCAGCACCAAGAGCCAGACGCGCAAGGCCAGAGGCCACGCTGTTCACGCCCTTGGCAATCTCGCCCACTTCGCGCAACACCGCCCCGGCCAGATCGGCAGCCGGACCCGGCAAGGAGTCCACCGGCATCGCCTCGAGCAGGGTCTCGCCGCCGCGCCGCACGGCATGCCGCAGCCCGCGCAGCGCGTCGCGCAGCGGCATGGCATCGGGCAGCGGGGGGGCCTTGGGCATGTGCATTCTCATCTCCGGTCGGCCAAGGATAGACCATTGCGGACCGGGCGGGAAGTCAGACCTTGGCGGGAAGTCAGACCTTGGCGCGATGCGCAGTGGTGGCTGTGAATTCGCGGGTGTGGGCCAGATCGCGGACCCCGGCCTGACGGCCCAACCCCGCGGCATTCTGCGCCAATTCCACGCATTCTTGCGGTGCAAGGCCCAGATGCAGCCCGGTGGCAAAGCCGCCGTTGCAGCAATCGCCACAGCCGCAGGTGCATTGGACCTCGATCTGGAAGGAGGGCGTGTGGAATGCTGTCCGATCCTTGTGCCGGCAGAACGCCCCTCGTGCGCCCAAAGTCAGGATCACGCATCCGGCACCCCGGTCCAGCAGGACCTGCGCCAGATCGCGGTTGTCGTGCAGGCCGGACAAGGCCAGCGCCTCTTCCTCCGACGGGATGAAATAGTCGGTGTAGGGCAGAAGCCGTTCGACCTTGGGCAGGTCGGCCGCGGTCGAGGCAAAGACGTCCAGCGTGGTGATGACGCCGCGCCGCTTGGCCTCTGCCATCACCTCGCGGGTGCGGCCGGCGTCGTCCATCCGGTTCATCAGGCCAACGCCGCCGACATGCAGGACGCTGGTATCCACAGCACCCAGTCGCCCATGTCTTCGTAACCAACGCCGCCCACGGCCTGACATTTTAAGCCGTGCCTGGCCGCCACGATCACCGCACTTCCGGCGCTCCGGACACGGCAAGGGTCAGTTCCCCGACAAAGCAGGTGTCGCCTCCCGGAGGGGTATTTGGGTCACCGGACGGCAGAACGCATCAAAGGTGATGAACCCCATCGCAGTATAGTCAAAGCGTGTGCTCATGCTGCCCCCCGGATGCGCTTGCCCTGCGCATCGAAGAAGTAAAGCCGGGCTGCGTCAAAGCCGATGCCGATCGCCACGTCGATGTCAGAGCGGAAATCGCGCGGCGCCTTGACCTCGACCTGTTTGGCACCGGTGGTTACCGTCAGGTAGGTGACGTCTCCGGTAGGTTCGACGCCATAGACCATGCCTTGCACGTTGTTGCCGCCCACCCGGCAATCTTCGGGGCGGATCCCAAGGGTCACTTCTCCGGACAGGGTCGATGGGCAGGCGGCCTTGACGCCCTGCGCGGTGAAGGTGCCGGCTTGCGCGCGCCCGGCGATCAGGTTCATCGGCGGCGAACCGATGAAGCCCGCGACGAAGGTGTTGGCCGGGTCGGAGTAGATCTGATCCGGGGTGCCGATCTGCTGGATGGCGCCCTTGTCCATGATGACGATGCGGTCGGCCAAAGTCATCGCCTCGATCTGGTCGTGGGTCACATAGACCGTCGTGACGCGCAGCTGACGCTGCAAATGCTTGATCTGCACCCGCATCGAGGCGCGCAGTTTGGCATCCAGGTTCGACAGCGGCTCGTCCATCAGGAAAACCTGCGGCTGGCGCACCACGGCGCGGGCCAGGGCGGCGCGTTGGCGTTGGCCGCCGGACAGGGCAGCAGGCTTGCGGTCAAGGTATTCGCCGAGTTCGACCATCGAGGCCGCCTGCCGGATCAGCGCGTCCTGTTCGGCCTTGGGAATGCCGCGCATCCGCAGGGGAAAGCGGATGTTCTCGTAAATCGACATGTTGGGGTAAAGCGCATAGCCTTGAAACACCATCGCCACGTCGCGGTCCCGGGCATCGACTCCATTGACCACTTCGTCGCCAATGACGATTTCACCCTCGGTCGGCTGTTCCAGACCGGCGATTATTCGCATCGTGGTGGTCTTGCCGCAGCCACTTGGTCCCAAAAGGACAAGGAACTCCTCATCCTTGATGTCGAGGGTCATTTCGCGCACGCCAACAAAGTCGCCATAGCTTTTGACGATATTGGTCAGTCGGACCTGTGCCATGGCTTATCCTTTCACGGCCCCCATCGTCAGACCGCGCGACAGGTGCTTCTGGATCAGGATCACCAGGATCAGGATCGGCACGAAGGCGAGGAAAGAGACAAGGGCGATTGCATTGTAGATCACGCCGTCCGAGCCGCCGGTGAAGTTGGCAAGCGCCACCGACATCGTATAGGCCTTTTCGGTCGAGGCGATGAGCAGGGTGAACAGAAACTCGTTGATCGCAAAGATCGCGGCGATGACGGCGGCGGTGATGATGCCGGGCAGACAGGCCGGGATGATGATCTCCCACAAGATCCGCAGGTCGCCGGCGCCATCGGTGCGGGCGGCGTCCTCCAGTTCCTTGGGGATATCCAGCATGTAGCTGCGGATGATCCAGGTCACCAAAGACAGGTTGATGGCGGCATAGACCAGCATCAAGGCCCAGACCGTATCCAGAAGACCCATCTTGCGGAACAGAAAGAAGATCGGCACGGCGACGATGGCGGGGGCCATCATCCGGGTCGACAGGATGTAAAAGCCGATATCCTCACGCCCCTTGAACTCGTACCGCGCCAAGGCGAAGGCGGCGGGAATGGCCAGACACAGGTCGATGAGGACCGACCCGGTGACCGAGACCAGAGAGTTGCGCAGGTAATGGGCGATGGGCCAGTTCTCGATCAGCTGATACCAGGCGTCCATGGAAAGCGTGGGGAAGTAGATCGGATAGGTGCCAACGATCTCTGTCCTTGGCCGGAAGGCGATCGACAGGAACCAGATGATCGGTGCCAGACAGGCCAGCGCCCAGGACCCCAGGACCAGATAGCGGATCACCATGCTTTCGCTGCGGTTCTTGCGTTTGGGTTTTGCGATCTCAGCCATCATC
>JAYTQA010000232.1:0-3828 GCA_043746955.1 bacterium
GCTGTGCGCGCGGCCCCCTCGTGAGGCATCCTCGCGACTTCGGGGTTGACATCGAAAGGCATAAGCAAAATATGCCAAACAGAGTTGCGCCATGATACGAAAGGCTGAGCCCCGGGGATGCTGATATCAGTAAAAAGACGGTTTGTTTTTGTGTCCAACACAAAAAGCGCCTCCACGTCGATTGAAACTGTCTTGCTGACGTTCGGTGAAATTGGCCGCGACGGAACGCCGGAGCAGCCATATCGGCAGCGTTCGCCCTTGCAAAGAACACTTGAAGGCAAAGGACATCTGGATGGCGCCTTTGCCATGTCAGGAAATGGAGCTTACCAGAATGTCTGTATTTATCGAAAAGCATGCCGTCAGCTACTACCCGGCACCGAAGTGCGCATGCACCTCGCTGAAATTGCTGGCTTTCCAAGTTGAAAATGAATTCGTCTTCCGACACTTCTCTATCAACGGGGTGATGAAATACATTCACGATTTTTATGTCACCGAGCTATTCACCGTCACCAAAACGATGGATCATCCGGCGAACTTCCGTTTCACTGTGGTGCGCGATCCGATTGACCGCCTTCTGTCTGCCTATAGCAACCGCGTGCTGCATCACAATGAGTTGTCAGAGGCAAGGCTTCGTTATGGCGGGGCAGATGCCAGCCTGGTGCCAAGACCCGATATCGGGGTTTTCATAGCCAATCTGGAAACATACCGCGCGGCCGATGGATCCATTCAACACCATACTGATCCTTTGACCTGTTTCCTTGGGGAGGACCCAGGATATTTCAACCGTATCTACGCGATGAATGAGCTGGACGAGCTTATAAAATGGCTTGAAAATCGGACGGGTCAGACTCTTGTCCTGCCACATGAACAAAAGGGGGCGCACAGGTTCAGCCGTGCGGACTTGTCGTCTGCCCAAATCGACCGTTTGCAGGAGTTTTATGCAAAGGATTACCAGCTTTACGGAAAATTCTTCTGAGTGTTGCAGCTTGCCCCGGACCGGTTCAGATCAGGCGGTCTGATTGCCGGTGTTGATCGGGGTTCGGGGGTGCGGCGGCACTGGCCCGCCGCTGCAACATCCGGCTTTCGACACGGGCCATGACCTGCGACAAGTCGGCCCCCGCTTCAGCCGCCAGCGCCCGCATCTGCGCCTGCACCTCGGCCACCTCGGTCCGGTCGAGAAATTCGTCGATGTACCACTGCACATCGGCAAGCCGGCGCTGGTCCAGCCGCTGCACGGCCCAGGCTGATCCGCCAAATGCTGCATAGGAGCCCTGCTGGCGGGCCATGACCACACCGTAGCTGAAGGCGATGTCGTCCAGCTTGGCCGCCAGCCGCCGCAGATCGCCGCCCCGCACCACAGAGGTCGGGCGCCGGCAATAGTAATACAAGCAATCCCGGACCGCGGAATAGCGGCGACACTCGGGGAACAAGAGGCCGTTGCGCAGCATGTCCTCGCAGATCGAAAGCTCCATCGTGATCTGGTCATGCAAGGGCGTGCGGCGCCACAGATCGCGGGCGTAGATCTTGTTCCAGACGACATTGCGGATGACATCGCTGACAAAGGCGCGCGACGCCTCGGCCCCATCGACCGGGCTTTCACGCCGGATGGTGTTGAAGCGGACGGCGCGGCCTTCGGGGGTGAACTCCACCGCCTGACATTCGACGATCTCGGCCCCGGTGGTCATGGCTTCGGCAAACATCACCTCGGCAAAACGCGGGTGGATGTAGTCGTCGCTGTCGATATGGGCGAAGTAAAGCCCGCGCGCCGCCCGCGCCGCCAGCGAGCGGGCCTGATAAAGCCCCCGGTTGCCGTCCTGCCGGATGAGCCGGAAGCGGGCGTCCTCGCCCACCACCGCGCGAAAGGCGGCCCCCACATCGCCGGGCGAGCCGTCATCGACCACGATGCATTCGAACTCGGTCAGGGTCTGGGTGCGGATGCTGTCAAGGCAGCGGCCCAGAAGGTCCTCGGTGCCATGCACCGGCACCAGAAAGCTGATCTTGGGGTCAAGCCCGGTTTCAAGCCAATTGGTCGTCTTGTGGCGGGCGACGGATCGCCAATGCGAATGCCAGAAGGCATCCTGGCGCTGCCTGGCTGCGGCAACAGGGTCCGGGACCGGCTTGGCTGCCGTTTCAAGGGGATGGTCTGGGGTAGGTTCGGGGAGGATCGAGACGCGCCCCCTGGCATCGATCTCGGCGATCAGATCACGCCAGTCCTGCACGATCTTGTCCACCGCAAAGGCCTTGCCCACGAAATCCTGCGCCGCACGGCCCATGCCGCGGGCGCGGGCGGGGTCTTGCAGCAGATCGCACAGCCGGGCGGCAAAGGCCTGGCAGTCGCCGAACGGCACCAGATGGCCGGTTTCGCCCTCGATCACCTGATCGCATAGCCCGGGCAGATCGAAGGCCACCTGCGGCACCCCGTGCTGGGCCGCCTCCAGCAAGACCATCGGCTGGCCCTCGATTTCCGAGGTCAGGGCAAAGACCGACCCTTGCGCGTAATAATCGGCCACCCTGCGGCTGCGGCCCACACAGTGCAGACGGCCCGGATCGATGCCGGTGGTGCGTTGCAGATAGTGGTCGCCCAGCCAGACGTAATCGCCCACGATGAGCAGCCGCGCCTCAGGCACCACGGGCTGCACCTGCGCAAAGCTGCGGTAGAGAAGATCCAGCCGCTTGGCCGGCTTGCCGAAATGCGAGACGTTGAGGACGACAGGCTGCCGGATGGGCCCTTGCGGGGCTGCAACCGCATGAGGGTCCGGATTTGGCACCAGATAAGGCAGGGGGTTGGCGATCTTGCGGACATTGCCCAGATGGCGGGCAAAGCTTTGCCTTGTGTCCTCGGTCAGCACCGTCACGGCAGCGAATTTGGCGTAAAACGCGTAGCGGTCGTCAAACCACTGATCTTGCCCTGCCACATGACCGCGCGCGGACTGGAACAGCGGGTAGTGAAAGGCGTTATGCTCGGTCAAAACGATCTTGACGCCCTGATCGGCCAGCCCCGCCATCATCCGGACATGGCCGGCATTCCAGTGATAATGATCGAGGATCAGGTCGATGCGGTGCTCTGCTACGGCGGCGAGCATGCCCCCGGCGGTCATGTCAACCTCGATCACCGGCACACCGGCCAGATCGAAGTGCCGCCTGCCGCCCTGCCGCATGAAGACAACGGTGCGGAAGTCGGGACGCAAGGCGCGTGCGAGGCAAGCCACCACCCGCTCGGCCCCGCCCGAGCCAAGGTCATAGATGACCAAAGCAATCGATGAAATCATGTGCTGCGCACCTCTTGCCCGCCCCAGAAGATCCAGAACGGCAACCGGGCAGGTCCGGACTATCCGCGTGGCAGCGCCAGCTTTCAAGCCCAGCCTTCAGTGGCCCAGCCTTCAGTGGCCCGGCTGTTACCCCTCCGGCGCCCACACCTCCAGCGCCCAGGCCAGCGCTGCTCCGGCGAGAAAGCCGCCCAGATGGGTCTGCCAAGCGAGGCTGCCCGCTGTCGCCACCCACAGGATCAGGTTCAGCGCCACCAGCCAGATCAGCGCGCGCGCCACCGGCCACAGCGTCTCACCCACCTCAAGCCGCTCGCGCAGGCCCCAGGCCACCAGCGCGCCGACCAGACCGAACAAGGCACCCGACGCCCCCACCATCGGCTGCACCGTATTGGCCAGAACGCCAAAGCCCAAGCCCCCGCCCAGAAGGGCCGCGCCATAGATCATCAGGAACCGGCCCGGCCCGGCCCGCTCCACCACCGCGCGCCCCAACGAGACGAGCGACATCATGTTGACCACCAGATGCACCGGCCCGCCGTGCAAAAATCCGTAGCTGGCGAACATC
>JAYTQA010000233.1:0-3827 GCA_043746955.1 bacterium
GTGGCAAGGGGCTGATCGCGGGCGATGGCCAAAGTGACGGGGTCTTGACTGATTGGATCGGGGATCGGCCTGCGAAAGGGCATGTCCTGAAACGCAGCCGCCCGCGCGCTATCGGCCAAAAAATAGGGGCGGGCCAGCGGGTCCATCCGGGCAAAATAGGCCGGATTGCGAATTGCGGCGGGATGCACAACCCTCAGATCGACGGAAACGTCGAAGTCGCGCTGCAAGCCGATGATCCTTGGCAGCAGGATATAACAGTAGGGGCTGCGAAACGACCAGTAAAGATCAATCGACAGTGTCATCGTTGTCCCCTTTTTCATGGTCTGCCATTCAAGCCTAACATCCGTCCGGGACCAAATGCACCCCCGCTCGCCTGCAAGCTGTTATGCCGAACCGGCATAACTGAAATCCGCAGATGGTGGCTTCTGCCCCGCTTGGCTTTCTGCGTCTTCTGAAGGACAAGCAACATAGACCCGATGATGCGCCACGAAACCTCTGACGAAATCCGCGAAATCCGCCTGGCGGTGGCGCGTCTGTGCGCGCAGTTCCCCGGCCCCTATTGGCGCAAACTTGACCGAGATGCCACCTATGCCACAGAATTAGTGGCGGCACTGACCGAAGCGGGCTATCTTTCGATGCTGATTCCTGAGGCGTATGGCGGTGCGGGGCTGACCCTGAGCGCCGCGGCCGCGGTGCTGGAGGAGATTCAGAAAGCCGGGGCCAATGGAGCGGCTTGCCACGCGCAGACGTATGTCATGGGCAGCCTGCTGCGGCATGGGTCAGACGCGCAAAAGACCCGCCATCTGCCGCAGATCGCCAGCGGTGCGCTGCGGCTGCAGGCTTTTGGCATGACGGAACCGGGCAGCGGCACCGACACCACCTCGATTACCACCCTTGCCGACAAGCGCGGCGATCATTACGTGGTCAACGGGCAAAAGGTCTGGACCAGCCGGGCCGAACACTCCGACCTGATGCTGCTGTTGGCCCGAACCACGCCCAAAGACAAGGTTGCCAAGTGGACAGACGGGCTATCGGTCTTCATCGTTGACATGAACCAGGCGCTGACCGCAGGCATGACGATCCGCCCGATCCGCACCATGATGAACCATTCCACGACTGAGGTGTTGTTCGACAACGTTGTGGTGCGCGCCGAAAATCTGATCGGCGAAGAAGGAAAAGGCTTTAGTTATATCCTGTCCGGCATGAACGCCGAGCGCATCCTGATTGCGGCAGAATGTATTGGTGACGCCAAGTGGTTCATCGCCAAGGCCACGGCTTATGCCAACGAACGCCGAGTTTTTGGCCGCCCGATCGGCCAGAACCAGGGCGTGCAGTTCCCGATTGCCAAGGCCTATGCCCAGATGCGGGCGGCTGAACTGATGGTCAAACATGCGGCCGGCCGGTTCGAGGCGGGCAAGGATTGCGCGGCAGAGGCGAACATGGTCAAAATGCTGGCGGCGGAGGCGTCTTGGGCCGCCGCAGAGGCTTGCGTGCAGACCCACGGCGGTTACGGTTTTGCCGAGGAATATGACATCGAACGCAAGTTCCGTGAAGCGCGGTTGTATCCAGTGGCGCCGATTTCGACCAACCTGATCCTGTCCCATCTGGCCGAGCATGTGCTTGGTCTGCCGAGGTCTTACTGACATGGCGGGTCCGCTGACGGGTCGGCTTGTCGTGGCCATCGAACCGGCGGTGACAGCGCCCGCCTGCACCGTGCGGCTGGCTGATGCGGGGGCCCGGGTGATCAAGATTGAACGGGAAACTGGCGATACCGTACGTCACTATGACCGCGCCGTCCACGGCACCAGCGCCTATTTCGCCTGGTTGAAGCGGGGCAAGGAAAGCGCTGTTCTGGACGTCAAGGCCGACGCCGCCCGCGCCGTGGTTGAGGCTGTGGTGGCACGGGCCGATGCGTTCGTGCAAAATCTTGCCCCCGGTGCCGCCGCGCGTGTTGGTCTGGGAGCCGCCAATCTGGTGGCGCGCGATCCTCGTCTGATCGCAGTGGATATCGTGGGCTACGGGCAAGACACCCCGGCCCGTGACATGCGCGCCTATGACATGTTGATTCAGGCAGAAAGCGGCTTGTGTTCGGTGACGGGCACGGCGGAAACCCCCGTTAAGGTCGGCGTTTGCCTCGCCGATGTCGTCACGGGAATGACCGCCCACGCCGCCGTGCTGGAGGCGTTGCCGGAACGCGGGCTGACCGGGAAGGGCAAGGCGACAGAGATTGCCACGTTCGACACGATGGCCGACCTGATGTTGGTGCCGCTCTTGCATCACGACTACGCCCAACGCGACACGCCGCGTGTAGGACTGAGCCATGCGGCGATTTATCCCATCGGCGCATATGCCTGCGCCGATGGTGAGGTGGCAGCGGTGGTGCAAACGCCGCAAGAGTGGGTGCGGTTCTGCGCCACGGTCTTGCTCCGCCCTGATCTGACCCATGACCCACGCTTTGCCAACAACCCGGCCCGTGTCGTCAACCGGGTGGCGCTGGATGCCATCATCGGCCCGATCTTCGCGGCCAAATCCCAAGCCGGGATGATCGCGGTGCTGGAAGCCGCAGACCTGCCGTGGTCGCGGGTCAGCACGGTCGCGGACCTGTCCGCACACCCGGCCCTACGCCGGATGGCGGGCACCGTGGCGGGGGGCGGCTTTGGCGGTGCTGGGTCGCCGCTGCGGCGTGATCTTGTGGCGGGGCCGGTGCCGGACCTTGGGGCGCATCCAGACCTGATCCACGCGGAGTTTGCCAGATGACCGACGCTCTGCGGGACATCGACCACCTGCGCCAATGGATTGGCCGGACTGAGACGGCGGAGAACACCGTTTCGGCGCGGCTGGTTGCGGGTTATCTGGCGGTTCAGGACAATCCCAAACCCGACCTTGAGGTTGGCGAAGCGGCACCCCTGGCCATCCACGGGTGCCTTGCCCCGGCCACACGACCCATGTCGCAGCTTGGGCCGGACGGGCATCCCGAACGCGGCGGGCTGCTGCCGCCGGTGCCCTTGCCGTATCGGATGTGGGCGGGTGGGCAGATCGACCTGCGCGGGCGTTTCTGTGTCGGTGACGTGGTCACGCGGAACTCTACTGCCCGCGAAGTGGTGCTGAAATCCGGGCGCAGCGGGGCCTTGTGCTTTGTGACGGTGGATCATGCCTTCACCGGACCGCAGGAGCTGGTGCTGACCGAACGGCATGACATCGTCTGCCGTGCCACGCGCAACCCTGACGCCGCAGTACCGGTAATGCCGCGGGCCCCTAAGGTGCGCTGGTCATACAGCGTGATGGCTGATCCGGTGCTGTTGTGTCGCTATTCCGCAATCACCTTCAATGGCCACCGCATCCATTACGACCGCGACCACGCCATCAAGGCCGAGGGCTATGCGGGCCTTGTCGTCCACGGCCCTCTGCAAGCCACGATGACGCTGGAATTCGCCGCCCGCCTGCGCGCCGGGGTGCCTGACAGGTTCGACTATCGCGGCATCAGCCCGCTGATCGACGGCGCAGCGTTCACAGTGAACGCGGCAGAGCGTGACGGTGGCCTGCACCTGTGGACCGCCGGTGCCGATGGGTGGCTGTGCATGGAGGCGTATGCGGTTTGGCAATGAAACAAATGAACCAAGACTTGGCCAGCACCATGCTGGGCCTGCAACAACAGGGGATGCAAGGATGATCAGGGTAGGCGTTGACGTGGGCGGCACCTTCACCGACCTCGTGATGGAGGCGGTGGGAGCCGATGGCCGTCAGCAGGTCTTTGTGCACAAAGTCTCCAGCACGCCGCGGGACCAGTCGGTCGGCGTGATGCAGGGTGTCGTGGAACTCTGCGCCAT
>JAYTQA010000234.1:0-3826 GCA_043746955.1 bacterium
GATTTCAGCGACGCGGTCGACCCGTTTGAAGCCGGGATTGGCTTCACGGTGCCGCTCAAATCCAAACCCGACGATTTCATCGGTCGCGACGCGCTGATCCGCCGCAAGGACCATCCGGCGCGGAAATTCGTCGGGCTGGAGATCGACGCCGCGACCGATGTTGGCCACGGCGACAGCTTGCACATCGGCCGGGCGCAGATTGGCGTGGTCTGCTCCGCGATGCGCTCGCCGCTGCTCGGCAAACAGATCGCCCTCGCCCGCGTCGATATTGCCCACTCCGAACCTGGCCTTGCGGTCGAGGTCGGCAAGCTCGATGGCCACCAGAAGCGGTTACCCGCCACCATCACCACGCTTGCGGCCTATGACCCCAAGAAAACCAAACCGCAAAGCTGACATGGCTGAAACCAGTTCGGGCCGGGCGGAAACAGCCCTGCCAAACCCGCCACCCCGCGCTACTTACGCCCTAGGTAAACGGAGAGAAACATGCGCTATTCCGGGTTTCGCATCCTCAAAGAGGCGCTGACGGGGCATAAAGGCTGGACTGCGACGTGGCGCGACCCGGAGCCGCAACCGGCCTACGATTACGTCATCATCGGTGGTGGCGGGCATGGGTTGGCCACCGCCTACTATCTCGCCAAAGAGTTCAGGCAAGCGCGGATTGCCGTAGTGGAAAAGTCCTATCTCGGCGGCGGCAATGTCGGCCGTAACACCACGATCATCCGCTCGAACTATCTTTTGGACGGCAACGAACCCTTCTATGAATTCTCGCTGAAGCTGTGGGAGGGGCTGGAGCAGGACTTTAACTACAACGCGATGGTCAGCCAGCGCGGTATCCTGAACCTGATCCACACCGATGCGCAGCGCGACGCCTTCACCCGGCGCGGCAACGGCATGATCCTGCATGGCGCGGACGCGGTCCTGCTGAACCGCGATCAGGTGCAAGCGATGTATCCGTTCCTGAAGTTTGACGACGCCCGGTTCCCGATCAAAGGGGGGCTTGCGCAGAAACGCGGCGGCACCGTGCGGCATGACGCGGTGGCCTGGGGCTATGCGCGCGGCGCGGATCAGCGGGGGGTCGATCTGATCCAGAACTGTGAAGTCACCGGGATGCGGATTGAAGGCGGACGCATTGTCGGGGTGGATACCACGCGCGGCTTTATCGGGGCCAAAAAGGTCGGCGTGGCGGTGGCGGGCAGCTCCTCGAAGGTCATGGCCTATGCCGGAATCCGCCTGCCGATTGAAAGCCACGTCCTGCAAGCCTTTGTCTCCGAAGGGTTAAAACCGCTGATTGACGGCGTCATCACCTTTGGCGCGGGCCATTTCTACGTCAGTCAGTCTGACAAGGGTGGTCTGGTGTTCGGCGGCGATATCGACGGTTATAACTCCTATGCCCAACGCGGCAATCTTCCGGTGATCGAGGATGTCATCGAGGGTGGCATGGCCCTGATGCCGATGCTTGGCCGCGCAAGGCTGCTGCGCGCCTGGGGCGGGATCGTGGATATGTCGATGGACGGCTCGCCGATCATCGACAAGACCGAGATCGACGGCCTCTACTTCAACGGCGGCTGGTGTTATGGCGGCTTCAAGGCCACGCCCGCCAGCGGCTGGTGTTTCGCGCATCTCATGGCCACCGACACGCCGCACAAAACCGCCACGGCTTACCGGTTTGATCGCTTCCTCAAAGGCTTGATGATCGACGAAAAAGGCCAGGGCGCCACCCCGAACCTGCATTGAGCGGCATGGCCATTTTCAGCCAAAGTGGGAACCGGTTTTGCGGTTCGAAGCTGCGAAAAGGAAATCTCGAATGCTGATCCATCATCCCATCCTCGGCCCGCGTGATGCACAGGAATTCGTCTATCTGGGCGATGCCAGCCTGATCCACCGGCCGGACGGGCAGACAGCCTCGGTCGAGGACTTCCACGCATATGCCTACCTGCGCACCAACCCGGCCGGAGAGCACCGCGAATTGTGGTATCACGAACAGGGCGACCGGTCATGGCTGGTGGTGACCCGCCATACCGTGACCCATGAGATCACGAAAGTCGAACTGGCCTGCGACGTAGCACGGGCGGAGGGCCGTTCCAAATGACCCAAATGACCCAAGTGAACCGGATTGCAGGCGGCCAGATTGACCGCAGCCGGACGTTGGATTTCAGCTTTGACGGCAAAGGCTATACCGGCCATCCGGGTGATACTTTGGCCTCGGCCCTCCTTGCCAACGGGGTGCGCCTGATGGGCCGCAGCTTCAAATATCACCGCCCGCGCGGGCCGATCTCGGCTGGCAGCGAGGAGCCGAACGCGCTGGTCGAACTGCGCATGGGCGCGCGCCAGGAGCCGAACACCCGGGCGACCGTGGCCGAATTGTTCGACGGGCTGACCGCGCAAAGCCAGAACCGCTGGCCAAGTCTGCGCTTTGACGCCCTGTCGATCAACGACCGGTTCAGCAGCTTCTTTACCGCCGGCTTCTACTATAAAACCTTCATGTGGCCCGCCGCGTTCTGGGAAAACGTCTATGAGCCGATCATCCGCCGCGCCGCTGGTCTTGGCAGTCTGACCCGGCTGGAGGATCCCGATCAATATGACAAAGGCTTCCTGCACTGCGACATTCTGATCATCGGTGCCGGTCCGGCGGGGTTCTCCGCCGCCCTGACCGCAGGCCGGTCGGGTGCGCGGGTGATCCTTGCCGATGAGGATTTCCGGATGGGCGGGCGGCTGAATGCCGAAACCTACGGCGTGGGCGACCAGTCCGGAGCCGATTGGGCAACCGCTGCGGTGGCCGAACTGGCCACCCTACCCAACGTCCGCCTCATGCCCCGCACCACCGTCGTCGGGGCCTTCGACCACGGCATCTATGGCGCGGTGGAGCGGGTTTCGGATCACCTTTCGATCCCCATGGCCCACCAACCCCGCCAGACCTTCTGGCGGATCTATTCGCAGCGCGCGGTGCTGGCCGGTGGTGCCACCGAACGCCCGATTGCGTTTGAGAATAACGACCGGCCCGGCATCATGCTGGCCGGGGCCTTGCGCGCCTATGCCAACCGCTGGGGCGTGGCCGTGGGCGACCGGGTGGCGGTTTTTACCAACAATGACGATGGGTTACGCAGCGCTGTTGATCTGCAATCCAAGGGCGTGGACGTGGTGGCGGTCATCGACAGTCGCGAAGGCGGTGCCCTGCTGCCCGGCATCCGGCATTTGCGCGGGGCCGAGGTGGTCGATAGCGACGGGCGGCTGGGTCTGCGCCAGATCACCGTGCGCAAGGCCGATGGCAAGACCGAGGTGATCAAGACCAACGCTCTGGGCGTCTCGGGCGGCTGGAATCCCAACCTGAATATCACCTCGCACCACCGCTCCAAACCGGTCTGGCGCGCGGATATCGCGGCTTTCGTGCCCGGCTTGGATGGGATTGCCAACCTGTTGGTGGCGGGTGCTGCGGGCGGCACCCTGTCAACCCATGGCGCTTTGGTCACCGGGGATGCCATGGCCCGGCAGGCACTGGACGGGTTGGGGCGTTCCAGTACGCCGGTCAACTTGCCGCAGGCCGAGGATGCCCCGGTGTCGATCATGCCCTTGTGGTATGTGCAGGGCGGCAAGGGGCGGGCCTGGATCGACCTGCAGAATGACGTGACGGTCAAAGACATCAAGCTGGCGCATCAGGAGAATTTCACCAGCGTCGAGCATCTGAAGCGCTACACCACGCTGGGGATGGCGACGGATCAGGGCAAGACCGGGAATGTGATTGGGCTGGCTGTGATGGCGGAATTGACGGGGCGGACGATTCCGGAAACGGGGACGACGACGTATCGGCCGCCGTATACTCCGGTGGCTT
>JAYTQA010000235.1:0-3825 GCA_043746955.1 bacterium
GCATTGGAGCCGAAGCTGGTGATTTTGGATGAGCCGGTGTCGGCCCTCGATGTGTCGGTGCAGGCCCAGATCGTCAACCTGCTGGCCGATTTGCAGGACCGGCTCAAGCTGACCTATGTGTTCGTAGCCCATGACCTGAGCGTGGTCCGCCAGGTCTCGACCCGGATTGCGGTGATGTATCTTGGCTCGATTGTGGAAATAGGCCAGGCGGATGACATCTTTGCCCATCCGGCCCATCCCTATACCCAGGCGCTGATCTCTGCGGTGCCCAAGCCGGTCAATGGGGCAGGGCGCAAGCGGATCATCCTGACCGGCGATGTGCCAAGCCCGATCAACCCGCCCGCAGGCTGCCGGTTTCACCCGCGTTGCCCGGTGGCACAAGACCGCTGCCGGGTCGAACGACCGGCTTTACTGCCGGTGAACGGCCGCCCGGTGGCCTGCCACTTCCCGATTGCGCGATGACAAACCGGCGGCCCGCCCGACCGCCCGCTGACCGCCCGCCCGACCGTCCGCTTGCAATCACGCCGCAGCGTCACAGAATGAAATCCGCCGCCGTGTAGCTTGACGCCAGCACAGCGCCATCGGCGATCAGGATCACCGATTCAAACGCCGGGTCGTTGTCTGTGTTCAGCCGGACCAGTGTATCACTGCCCTGATCGACCAGTGATACCCCGCCGCGTCCGACCGAGCCGAAGATGAACGCGTCCAACGTCCCCAGATTGCCATCGGCATCAATCGCCGACAGGTTGATCTTGTCGCCCTGATTGGCACCGGCGCCCTCAAAGTCGATGATCCGGTCCGGGTTGGCCGGGTCGGATGACGACAGGGCGCTAAAGACGAAGATATCCTGTCCCGACCCGCCGGTCAGCACATCGGCCCCGTCGCCGCCGTTCAGCACATCGGCACCCAGGCCACCGTCCAGCGTATCGGCTCCGGCCAGGCCGACGAGCGTGTCGTTGCCCTGTTCACCGCGCAGCGAATCCGACCCCGCAGCGCCGGTAATGCTGTCCGCGCCGTAACCGGCGTTGACGTTGATCGTGGCGAAATAGCCGGCGTTGAAGCTGACGATATTGGCGTCTGCCGAGCCGGTCAGGCTGAACGAACTGCTGAGTGTGGGGGCCAGATTGATCGCCACCGTGCCACCATCGGTCAGGTGCAGGCTGGCGGTGTTAAAGCCTGCGTTATAGCCCGCGACCGTGCCGAAGGTCGCAAGTTGTGCGGTTCTCATCGACACAAAGCCGTTCAGGTTCAGGAATTCGAACCCCGCCACCGTGCTGCCAGAGATGTCATAGCTGGATTCAAACCGCAGCGTATCGACCCCGGTGCCGCCATCCAGCACAGCCAGCAGGTTGTCGGTGACCGAGATCAGATCGTCACCCGCCCCGCCAAGTAGTGTATCACCCAGCCGGGCTATCAGATAGTCATTGCCGGCCCCGCCATTCAGCGAGTCGCGGCCCAGACCGCCGTCGATCGTGTCATCGCCCAGACCGCCGAACAACAGGTCGTTGCCGTTGCCGCCGTCGATGGTATCGTTGCCCGCTCCGCCCAGCAGGCTGTCGTTGCCATCATCGCCGCGCAGGCTGTCATCGCCAGAGGAGGACGTGACAGTATCATCGCCTTGCCCCATAAAGGCATAGACACGGCCGATGTAGGCGGCGTTGAAGGTCAGGTTCTCCGCCTCGCCAGACCCGGTTATCGACAACGAACCCGACAGTGTGGGTGCGATGTTGAGCGTGGCCGTCCCGCCCGCCGTCAGGAAGATCTGGCCGGTGGTGGTGGCGATGTTATAGCCCGAAATCACCGGGAACAGCGCCAGTTGCGCCGTGGTCATGCTGTCGATGCCGGCGAGGTTGACCTGCTCGATCCCGGTCAGGGTGGCCCCCGAGATGTCATAGCTGCCTTCGAAACGCAAAGTGTCGTTGCCGGTGCCGCCATCCATCGGACCCGGCAGGTTTTCATTGATCGAAATCAGATCGTCATTGGCCCCGCCAAACAGGCTGTCGCCAAAGCGGGCGATCAGCAGGTCATTGCCGTTGCCGCCGTCCAGCAGATCAAAGCCGTTGCCACCGTCGATGCTGTCGTTGCCATCCATGCCCAACAACGTGTCGTTGCCATCCTCACCGCGCAGGCTGTCATTGCCCGACGACGCGGTGACACTGTCATCGCCCGCCCCGGTAAAGGCATAGATTGTGCCCAGATAGCCCGCAGCGAAGGTCAGATTATCGGCATCTGCGGACCCGGTCAGACCGAAGGAGGTGGTCACGGTCGAGGCCACGTTGATGGCGGCCGTGCCGCCCTGGGTCAGAACCATCGTGGCGCTGGTATAGCCCGCGTTATAACCCGCCACGGTCGCGAAGGAGTTCAGCTGGGCCGCGGTCATGGAATCGGCACCGTTCAGGTTCAACTGCTCGAAATTGGTGACGGTGGCCCCGGTGATGTCATAGCTGGATTCAAAGCGCAGGGTGTCCTGCCCGCCCAACCCGCCATCCAGCACGGCGGGAAAGTTTTCTGAGACCGCAAACAGGTCATCATTGGCGCCACCGTAGATGCTGTCAAACATCCGCACGATCAGCAGGTCGTTGCCTGCACCACCGTCGAGCGAATCCACGCCGGTGCCGCCGTCAAGGCTGTCGTTGCCCGCAAAGCCCAGCAGAGTGTCGTTGCCATCCTCGCCGCGCAGGCTGTCGTTGCCGGACGAGGCCAGCACGCTGTCGTTGCCCGCCCCGAGAAAGGCCGAAATCGAGCCCAGATATCCGGTCGTGAAAGTCAGCGTATCCGCCGTGCCGGATCCGGTCAGGCTGAACCCGGTGGTGAGCGTTGAGGCTAGGGTGACCGTCGCCGCCCCGCCTTGGGTCAGAAAAACCGAACCCGAAGTGTAAGACGGGTTATAGCCGGCGACCATGGCGAAAGACCCCAGTTGCGTAGCCGTCATGGAATCGCTGCCGTAAAGGTTCAGCTGGTCCATCGTGGTCAGGGTGGCTCCGCTGATATCCAACGAGTTTTCAAAGCGCAGCGTGTCCTGCCCGAGCCCGCCGCTCAACACGGCGGCTGCATTGGCTGTCAGGGAAAAAAGGTCATTGCCCGCCCCGCCATAGGCGCTGTCGCCGGTGCCGGTGAACAGCACATCATTGCCATTGCCACCGTTCAGCACATCATTGCCGTTGCCGCCGTCAAGGCTGTCGTTGCCGTCGGACCCGGTCAATGTGTCATTGCCATCCTCGCCGCGCAGGCTGTCATCGCCTGCAGCCCCAACCACCTTGTCATTGCCCGCCCCCATGGAGGCGCTGATCGCATGGGTATAGCCGGCAGCAAAGGTCAAAAGATCCGCTTGACCCGACCCGGTGATGCCAAAGCCCGCCGTCAGGCTGGACGACAGTGTGACGGTGGCGGTACCGCCCTGGGTCAGCGTCATCGCGGCCGAGGTGTAGCCGAGGTTATAGCCGCTGACCAAGCCAAACTGCGCCAACTGCGCCATCGTCATCGCCGCGTTGCCGCCCAGGTTCAACTGTTCGATCCCGGTGATGGTCGATCCGGTCAGATCATAACCGCCCTCCAGCCGCAGAATGTCGATGCCAAGGCCGCCGTCCAGTATAGCCGGCACATCGCCTGCCACCGCGATGATGTCATTGCCGTCGCCGCCGTAGGCAAAGTCATCGGTGCGGGTGTACAAAAGGTCATCGCCCAAGCCGCCGAACAGGCTATCCACCCCGCCGCTGCCACCATCCAGAGTGTCGTTGCCGCTGAGGCCCGAAACGGAATCGTCATCGACCCCGCCGGTGATATTGTCGTTTGAGTTGTCAAAACCGGTGAAGACACCCATCTCCG
>JAYTQA010000236.1:0-10150 GCA_043746955.1 bacterium
ACCCCGTCGATCATGGTCAGCTTGAACGGACGCCCGGCGAAGGCGTAGTTCATCGCGACCCAAGGTGTGATCAAAAATGCACCCACCCCAAAGCCGCCCATGATCCCCTCCGGCCAGGTATCCAGCGCTGACATAGCAAAGATGTGCCGCATCATCCCCGCCACCAGCAGTTCGGCCACAAAGCCAATCACATAGGGCATCGGGTTGCTGGCATTCGGCGGCCTGCCATCCGGGCCGACCGCGATGCCCGCCGCCGCCATCCACGGCTTTGACATCCAGATGTACCAGAACGCCCCAAAGCCATAAGCCACCGCAGCGGCCACGATCACGACGAGAAATTGCATGGTTCCCTCCTGTTTTGCCGGACGATACCCAGATAGCCGGGATCAGGGAACCGGTATTAAAGCGGATGCGCTTGGACCGAACCGCCTTAGGCCGGTGCGGCGCGGTGCGGGAAGGACGGAACGAAGGCTCAGACAAGTCATGCGCCATATTGCCCTCGCGTCGATGTTTGGTTAACAGAAAATGAACAGAAAAACGCAACCCATTGATTTTAAAAGATTTCAAAAGGTGTCCACATATGGACACCTTGCTTTTCGGGGCGGGCGGGCGGTTTGGAGGAACCGAGGCGCAGGAAATCAGGCAAACCGGCGTCTTGAAGAATTATCCCGATCTAAGGCGCGACGCCGCCTAAACCGCAGATGATGCGCCATTCCTCGGGGCTGACCGGCTGCACCGACAGGCGAGAGTTGTTGATCAGCACCATCTTTTCCAACCCCGGCTGCACCTTGCAAGCCTCCAGCGTCACCGGAGCTGCCAGTCGGGCCACCGGGCGAAAACAAACGCAGTCCCAACGCGGATCGTCGGTCTTGCTTTCCTGCTGCGACAGGCGTGTGACTTCGACCACGCCCACGATCTCTTTGCCGATGTTGGAGTGGTAGAAGAACCCGCGCTCGCCCAGTTTCATCAGCCGCATGTTGTTGCGCGCGCCATAGTTGCGGATGCCGTGCCATTCTTCGTCTGCGGGCAACTTGTCCCACAGGCTTTGAAAGCTGATCGCATTGGGTTCGGATTTGAACAGCCAGTAATTCATCCGATCACCCTTTTCCATTCGCGCACATCGACCGAGGCGAACAGCCCGGCCTTGGTATAGGCATCGTCTGACACCCAATCCAGCGCCTGTTGCATGGTATCCACGCTCAGCACGATCATCGAGCCGCACATCTGGCCATTTGCGTCCAGAAAAGGTCCGGCGAGTTCCACCACGCCCGAGGTATTCAGGTGTTCAACATGCGCGGGCCGGTTGGTCATGCGCAGGTCGAGCGCGTGTGGTTTGTCGATACAGGTCAGCACAATGCGCATGTCATTCCTCTTTCAACGGTCGGGACATCAGGCTGCGGACGGCTTCATCCAGCGCGATTTCATGGGCAATCAAACGGGCCACCATAGTGGCAATCGGCATGTCAATGGCAAGGCTTGTGGCAAGGCGGCGAACGGCCTGCGCTGTGGCAACACCTTCAACCGTCGTGATGGGATCAAATGCCTGCCCAGCACCCAAGGCCAGCCCGAACCGCAAGTTGCGCGACTGGGTTGAGGTGCAGGTCAGCACCAGATCACCAAGTCCGGAAAGTCCGGAAAGCGTCTCTATCCTCGCACCAAAACGGATCGCGAAACGGGTCATTTCAGCAAAGCCACGGGTGATCAGCGCAGCACGGGCAGACTCCCCCAGCCCCGCGCCGATAACCACTCCAGACGCAATCGCGATGACGTTTTTCAACGCGCCCCCCAACTCGGCCCCCGTCACATCGCTGGTGCGGTACAGACGGAGGGTGGGAGTGGAGAGGAGACGTTGCAGCCGTTCCGCATGAGCGTCAGCACAGGCGAGCGTCAGCGCCGTGGGCTTGTTATCCGCGATGTCAGCGGCAAAGCTGGGGCCCGTCAGGATCGCGGCAGGGCTGGCGGGGCAGAATTCAGTGATCAGCGCACTGGGCCCGCGCAGGCTAACGAGGTCGACCCCCTTGCAGCAGGCGACTAAAGCAATTCCGTTCAAAAGGCCGCCGTTTGCCGCCAGAACCGTCGCCAGGGCCTGCATCGGCAGGGCCAGCAAAAGCGCCTCAGCCCCAGCCAAACCTTCGAGTTCGGCTATTACAGAGACGGTCGCTGGCAATCCAATTCCCGGCAAATGGCTTGCATTTGCGCGGTTGCGCATCATGTCAGCCACATGCTCCGGATTGCGCGCCCACAGTCGCACTTCGTGCCCTTCACGGCCCAAAGCCACCGCCAATGCTGTGCCAAATGCCCCTGCGCCCGCCACGCCGATCATGCCTTGGCCCCCTTTTTGCCCGACCCGATCAATGGCGCGGCAGAACTGTCCAGCGGCCAACGCGGCCGGGCTACCAAATCAGCCTCAGCCCCTAATCCTACCAGATGCCGCTCAATCCCCGCCCACGCGATCATTGCCGCATTGTCGGTGCAAAGCCCCAGCGGCGGCGCGACGAAAGTCACGGCAAGGCGGGCAGAAACAGTCTCTAAAGCCGCCCGAATGTTGGAATTGGCGGCCACACCACCGGCGACGGCCAAGGTTGGCAGCGCGGGCGTGTCGACAAGATAAATCTGCAGCGCACGGCGGGTTTTTTCGGCCAGCACAGATGTGACGGCGGCTTGGAACCCGGCACAGAGGTCCGCACGGTCCTGCACAGAGATCCCGCCTTTTTCGGCCACCAAAGCATCCCGCACCCGCAGCATCGCTGTTTTCAATCCGGAAAACGACATATCGCACCCCGGCCTGTCTAACAGGGGACGGGGCAAGGCGAAGCGTTTGGCGTTACCGATCGCAGCTTCCGCTTCAACAAACGGGCCGCCGGGCTGCGGCAAGGCGAGCAGTTTGGCTACCTTGTCAAACGCTTCCCCTGGCGCATCGTCGATTGTGCCACCAAGTCGCTGAAACTGATCTGGCCCGCGCACGATGAGGAATTGGCAATGACCGCCGCTCACAAGCAGCATCAGATAGGGAAACGCCAGACTGTCGGTCAGACGGGGGGTCAGCGCGTGGCCCGCCAGATGGTTCACACCCAGCAACGGCAATCCGGTCGCAGCGGCAATCCCCCGCGCCAGCATCACCCCCGACAGCACGCCACCGATCAATCCCGGGCCGGAGGTGACGGCCACCGCATCCAGTTGCGCCAGCGTCAGACCCGCCTGGTCCAACGCGCGTTCGACACAATGATCCAGCCGTTCGGCATGGGCACGGGCGGCGATTTCTGGCACGACACCGCCAAAGGCTGCGTGTAGCGCAGACTGCCCCTCCACCTCGGAGCTCAGCACTTCGCCCCGGCCATCGCCAAAACGGCGGACCACGGCGGCGGCTGTGTCGTCGCAGCTGCTTTCGATGCCCAGAAAGGTCAGTGTGCCGTCCATCGCCCACATCAAGATTGATCGGGCAACGTTGCCCCAGAATGCCTGCTGGGGTAACACCTTGGCCATGGTCGCACAATCCATTCCACCGGTGGTCTTGCTGACCAGACCGCTCGCCCAAGCCGAGAGGTTTGGAGCGGCGCTTCATCTGCTGGTGCCAGAGGCGAAAATCGTCTTTTCACCTCTGATGGGCACCCGATTTATCTGGCCCGCGATCGCTGCCAAGGACTGGCGGGCGATGATCTTTACGTCAGAGACCGGCGCAGCAATGGCAGGCACCATGAAAGAGGCGGGTGTTGCACGCTTGCCCGCCCAAGCCTTTTGCGTTGGCCTCCGCACGGCAAAGGCGGCAAATTCGGCGGGGTTCACGCCGCTTTCGGCTTCTGCCAATGCCGAGGCGCTGCTGAAGCTGATTCTCTCGGCACCGGTAGCCCCCCTGCTGCACTTGCGCGGGCGCGAGGCGCGCGGCAATCTTGCTCGGCGTCTTTCGGCCAGTGGCGTGGAAACCGGCGACGCCATTATCTATGCACAGGAAAAGCAGGCGTTGACCCCTGCCGCCGTCACCTTGCTGCAGGGCGATACCCCGGTTCTGATAGCGCTTTTTTCGCCGCGCAGTGCCGAAATTATGCGGGCAGAATACCTTAGCATCGGTGGCCGAGCCCCCCTGACCCTGGTCGTGATGAGCAAGGCTGTCGCTGCGGCAGCGGCGGACCTGTCGCCGAGCATTGTAGTCTCTGCCGCATCGGACGGTGAAAGCATGATGCTGGCTGTGGTTAACCTGCTGCGACCCGGGCAGAGTGCTTGAACAATCCCGCATCCCGGCATTACCTTGACCCCAGACCTGCAGCGCGAAGGACGGACCATGGCCGAGGCAGAACAGTTGGGCACCGACGACACCTCCAAAATCGAAGAGGCCAAGGTCATCGAAACCACGGCCCCGCGTTATGAGGCCCCGCGCAATGAGGCCCCGCGCAATGAGGCCCCGAGTTCAGGGGTGCCATTTCCGCCGCCTGCGCCTGCCAAACGTTCGGCCTGGTGGCCGGTGCTGGGCGGGGTTGTGGCCGCACTTGCCGGGTATGGTCTCGCGCAGGTTGTGCCAAACGGCTGGCCCGTCGGCGCTGACACCACCTTGCAGACCCAGCTCGCGGCAGAGGTCGTGCAGGTTCAGGCGCTGAAGGCACAGCTGTTGGATCTCGGCCAGAGGCTGGACGCCGCCGCGGCTTCGACCGACCGAGTGGCGAAATTGCAGGCCGCACCCGCGCCGAAAGGGGTTGATGTCGCAGCTCTTGAGGCGCGGATCGCTGGGCTTGAGGCGCGCCCGACGACTGGCGCTGACCCTGCGGCCCTGGCTCAACTGCGGTCGGATGTGGAGGCGTTGAAAGCCAATGGTGCTGGTATCGTCTCCCCCGCCGTGCAGGCCAGTCTTGATGCCAAAGTGTCCGAGACTGAGGCTAAACTGGCCCTGATCGAGGCTGCCGCCAAGACCGCCTCCGCTGCCACCATGGCCCGAGCAGCGGTCCGCCAGATTGCAGCGGCACTGGACAGCGGCGCACCCTATACCGCAGCCGTGGCGGATATTGCCGGAGCCGATCTGCCCGCCGTTCTGGCTGACCATGCCGCCACCGGCCTGCCGACCCTGCGAGGCCTGCAAGCCGATTTTCCGGCCGCCGCCCGCGCCGCGCTGGATGCTGCCCTGCGCGCCAACATGGGCGAAAGCTGGAGCGCGCGGGTCGCCAATTTCCTGCGCGCCCAAACCGGAGCCCGTGCCCTGACCCCGCGTCAAGGCACCGACCCTGATGCCGTTTTGTCGCGCGCAGAGGCCGCCATCGCCAAAGGTGATCTTGCCACTGCCCTGAAAGAAATTGCGGCCCTTCCGCCCGCAGGCCTTGCCGCCATGGCCGATTGGCAGGCCAAAGCCCAACAGCGGCTGGATGCCGAAGCCGCCGTCCAGGCCCTTTTGGCAAAGGCGGGGTAAATCATGCTGTGGTCCTTGCTGCGCATCGTGTTCTTTGTTGTGGTCGTCCTCGCGCTGACCTTCGCCGCCAACCTGCTTTTGCAAGCCGACACGGTGATGCGCGTCGCCTTTGCCGGGTGGGAGTTCAGTCTGCGCCCGTTGCAAATAGTGATCGCTGCGCTGGCGCTGATGCTGTTCGCCTGGGTGCTGCTAAAACTCTTGGGCCTGCTGTTCGCCGTGTTTCGTTTTTTCAACGGCGATGAAACCGCGATTTCTCGCTACCTCGACCGCGACCGCGAACGTCGTGGTTTTCAGGCTTTGGCCGATGGCATGATGGCCTTGGCCGGGGGCGAAGGGCGGTTTGCAATGATCAAGGCGCAACGCGCGGAACGCTATCTGGACCGGCCCGAACTGACCAACTTGCTGGTGGCCCAAGCCGCCGAAGTCACCGGCGACACCAAGCGCGCCGGTGCGGCGTACAAGGCCCTGCTGGCCGATCCGCGCACAAGGTTTGTCGGGATACGCGGGCTTTTGAAACAAAAGCTTGCCGAGGGGGATCTGGAGACCTCCCTGCGGCTGGCAGAGAAGGCGTTTGAGATGAAGCCGCGCCATGCGGACTCGCAAGACATCCTGCTGAAGCTGCAATCCGGTGCCGGCGATTGGAAAGGCGCGCGCGCCACGCTGACCGCGCAGGCCAAATCAGGTGCCTTGCCACGCGACGTCTACCGTCGCCGCGATGCCGTGATGGCCCTGCAGGAGGCAAAGGTTGTGGTTGACGAAAGTGCGACGATCGAGGCCCAAGAGGCCGCGATTGCCGCCAACAAACTGTCGCCCGACCTGATACCGGCAGCCTCCATGGCTGCCCGGACCTATATCGCCAAAGGCGACAAGAAAAACGCAACCCGCGTGTTGAAAAAGGCGTGGGACGCCCGACCGCACCCCGACCTCGCCGCGGCTTTCGCCGAAATTGAACCCGAGGAAAGCCCCGAAGCCCGTCTGCGCCGGTTCAAAGTACTGACGGTTATTCACCCGGAAGACGCTGAAACCAAACAACTTCTGGCCGAGCTTTCGATTGCCGCCGAAGACTTCCCCGCCGCCCGGCGTGGCTTGGGCGACCTTGCCACCACGAAGCCGACCCAGCGCACTTTGGCCATCATGGCCGCGATTGAACGGGGCGAGGGCGGCGATGATGCCACCGTCCGTGCCTGGCTGTCTAAAGCTCTGATCGCCCCGCGCGGCCCCCAATGGTGCTGCGACAAATGTCAGGCCGTCCATTCCGCCTGGGGCCCGATCTGTGAAAATTGTCAAGGCTTTGACACCCTAAGCTGGCGCGACCCGGTGGAAACCACTGGCGCCAGCGCCACCGGAGCCGAGCTTTTGCCGGTGATCGTCGGTGCCCCCAAACCCGCGATATCGCCCCGCCCGAACGATCCCGAGCCGATCGACCTGGAAGCTATCGGCCGCCGTGCGAACTAGCCCAGTGTTCCGGACCACGGAGGAGCATATGGAGGTATGCCGACTGATCCGAAACATGAGCCGTTGCAGCCACGAAAACGCAGGCCGAACTCTTGGCAGATCGTGCCAGATTTGAAATCCGGCGGGGTTGCCACGGCTATCGTCCACGGTCTGGCTTAGCGGCAAGCCCCGGAGCCCTTATGCCGAAAGGTTCGAGCGGAAAGAAGCGCCCCGCCGATCCGTTAGGGTAGGCAGACTTGCCACGGGTGAGGTCGTTTTTTGCTGATGACGGCAAAAACCCGGCGACCAAGGCGTAAAAAGCGAACGGCGGCGCGGACTTTACTGCTCCCCGCTTTACCAGCGGGCAAACCTCCAGGAGGTCTGCCCTTGGGGACAGAACCAGACATCCAAGCTGTATTCACCGGAGTTTCGCTACAGCACGGCGCGGTTGCTCATCGAACACCTAACCTCGGCGTCCACGAAACCGCCGGCAGCTCAGATTGCACCATCACGCCGTCGGATCAAACTTCCGGGCGGATTTGGTGGAGGTCGCTGGAGTAGTTCGTGAAGGCGGGACGGGCATATCTCAAAACACTATAGCGGATATTCGAAAATCCTATTTCCGATTAGGCTGGGAAGACGGAATGTCTACACAGCCCCGAGGAGGGCAAAGTGCCGGTCTAAAGTGCGGCATCCAGGGAGGAAACATGAAACGCAATAACGCAGCTTTGCTGCGATTGATGGCGCTTTGCGCTTCGGTCGCGGTTGGGGGGCAGGCCGTCGCTGACGTCACCGAACTTCCCAAAGATGTGCAGGCCGGGCTGTATAACCCAGCGATGCTGGACGCTAACCAGCCGATTGCCAACAGCGCCTATCGCGACTTTGTGGCGAAGAACCCGCCACCGTGGAAAATCGGCTATGCTTCATCTTATGCGGGCAACACATGGCGTGCGGCCGTCATGGACCGGTTGCAGAAAGTGCTGATTCCCAAGTGGAAGAAGCTGGGTCTGATTTCAGATGTCATCGTCACCCAGTCGAACCTGAATGACAGCACACAGATTCAGCAGATGCGCCAGTTGGTCGATCAGGGCGTCGATGCGATCATCGTCTGCTGTTCCAACCCGACCGCGCTCAACCAGACGGTGGAATATGCCCACTCCAAAGGCGTGGCGGTGTTCTCGTCAACCGGTTATCTCACCAGCCCCTATGCCGTGAACGCCTCGGCCAATTTCGTCGTCGGCGGCGATATGATGGGCGAGTGGATGGCCAAGGAAGTTGGCGACAAGGGCAATGTTCTGGTGGTGGAAGGCATCCCCGGCACCTCGGCGTCTGACAGCCAGAACATCGGGATTCAGGCCGCCTTGGCCAAACACCCAGGCGTTGTAGTCGCAGGTCAGGTCGCCGGCATGTGGACCGATCAGGTCGCACAAGCCGAAGTGCAAAAGTGGATGGCCACCAATCCGGGCGATCTGAACGGCATCATCATCCAGTCGGCCTCCGAACTCGGCGGCCTGCGCGCGCTGGAACAATCCGGCCGCACCATGGTGCCAATCACCATCGGTTCGGAACTGGGCGCCTTGTGCTACTGGCGCCATAACCCAGCCTATGTTTCCGGTGCAATCCACGCCTGGCCACCGGGCGATGATTTCGAGATGGCCTGGAACATCATGATGCGCACGCTGGAAGGGCAGGGCCCGAAGATTCAGTCGATCCTTGCCAAGCCGATTGGCATGACCAAGGACCAGATGATGGCCGCCATTCCGGCAGATTGCTCGGAGGACAGCGACGCCTGGTACGAGCCTGGCATCGACAAATGGGCGCCCACTGCTTACCTCGATAGCTTCTTCCTGCGTCCGGCGGACCCTGAAAAGTACAATCCGGCGTCTTACAAGAAGCCCTGAGATGACGACCGGGTCGCCGCCTGATGCGGGCGGCGACCCGTTCCCTTTTTGTCGGACTCCAGGAAAATGCCCGCCGTTGCTGTCGAAATATCGCAGGTGCGCAAGGCCTTTGGCCCCACCATGGCCTTGGCCGGCGTCAGTCTGCGGGCCTACGAAGGCGAAGTGCATGCCATCATCGGCGGCAATGGCTCCGGCAAGAGCACTTTGGCCAAAGTGATATCAGGAGTTCTCATCCCGGACTCGGGGCAAGTGTCGATCCTTGGCAAAGCCGCAACGTCACCGCATGAAGCGCGAGAGTTGCGGATTTCCAATGTGTTTCAAGAGGTTCTGGTGGCCGACGAATGTTCGGTTCTGGATAACCTTTATCTGGGGGCCGACGGGCTTTTAGGGTCATCGGTCAGCAAGGAAGTCCGCATTTCCCGTGCGGCGGCCCTGTTGGCCGAACTGCTGGGCTTCGACATTGACTTGAATATCGCGGCCGGTGAACTGTCCTTGTCCCTGAAGCAGTGGATCACCATCGCGCGGGCGATCCTCACCGACCCCAAGGTGCTGATCCTCGACGAATCCTCGGCAGCGCTGGATTTCGACTCGACCGAGCGGCTGTTTCGCAAGATGCGCGCGATGAAGGCGCGCGGTTGTGCGATCATGATCGTCACTCACCGGATTGCCGAACTGGTGCGCATCGCCGACCGGGCCACCGTGCTGCGCGACGGCAAGACCGTCGGCACGCTGGAGCAGGACGAGATCACCGAGGCGCGGATTCTGGCGCTGATCGCCGGGCCAGAGCGGCAACGCGCGCAAAGCAGCCAGACCGCCGCGACCCGCAATGCGGACACGCCGGTGCTGCGGATGCAGGACATCAAGGTCTGGCCCGACGCCGCGCCGTTTGATTTCACGCTTTACCCCGGCGAGGTTGTCGGCATCACCGGCCTTGACGGTCAGGGTCAAGCCGATTTCGTCCGCGCCATGGCCGGCGTGCAGCCCTTGGTGTCGGGCCGGATTACCATCCTGCGCGACAAGCTGGCCGAAGCCGTCACCGACCTGCGCTCTGCCCGTGACGGCGGCATCAGCTATGTTTCGGGTGACCGCAAGAAAGAGGGCATCTTCGCCAACCTCGGCATCTTTGAAAACATGATGCTGCCGGTCTATCGCGGCTACCGGGCGGGCGGCTGGCTCAATCTGACCAACCGGACCAAGATGCGCCCGGTGTTTGAATGGGAGGCGGCCAAGCTGGCGATCAAGATGGCAGCACCCGACAATCTGATCACCTCGCTGTCCGGTGGCAACCAGCAGAAGGTGCTGATTGCGCGGGCTTTTGCCGAAAAGCCCACGGTTCTGGTGCTGAACGACCCGGCGCGCGGCATCGACATCGGCGCCAAGCTCGACCTCTACCGCAACCTGCGTGACTTTGCCGCCAGCGGCAATG
>JAYTQA010000237.1:0-3805 GCA_043746955.1 bacterium
GGTGGTATCGGGCATTTTGCGCCGGATTTGCGCTTGATAACGGCAAAGCGGGCAGAAAAAGCGGCATGTGAAGGCCGGTTTGGCCGCGACATGCGGCAAATCGTCGCGAATCTGGCAGGCAGGCGGGATGAACCCGGCAGGTCAGCGGTGCGTTTTCCGAAAGAAACTGGCGCAAAAAGCGGCGTTTCACTAGCGGCGTTTCACTGCGGCCATCGTGTTCACAACGCGCACATTCAATTGACTAGGGATGTTCGGACACAGCGTCCTGTCGAAGCCGGGCTTCGAACGACTGGCGCCTTGAAGGCGGTCTTGCTGGAATTGCCCGGCCGGATTGGTGCGGATGAAAAGACTCGAACTTTCACTCCGATTAAAGAACAGCGACCTCAACGCTGCGCGTCTACCAATTCCGCCACATCCGCACTGATCCGGCTTCGGTGCCGGGTTTCTAGCGAAGGCTTGGCGCGAAGGAAAGGGCCAATTTGCCGGGCCAGTTGCGGTCAAAAGACGCGGCTTCCCCGGCTGATTTTTCAGCGATAAATCAAGCCAATCCTCGCCCCCCCCTCCGACCCCACGGTCGGCTTGCCCTATCCTCTGCCCGCCCCTATCCTGTCGCCATGCCAGAGATCACCCTGTTGCCCGGCCTTGCGCCTTATACCGAAACCCTCGCGGCGATGGAGGCGCGGGTGGCGGCTATCCGCGCGGGCACCGCACCGGAGGCGATCTGGCTTTTGGAACATCCCGCACTTTACACGGCTGGCACTTCGGCCAAGCCCGCCGACCTGACCGATCCCACCCGATTTGCGGTCTTCAACGCCGGGCGCGGCGGGCAGTATACCTACCACGGCCCCGGCCAGCGCGTGGTCTATGTGATGCTGGATTTGAACCGGCGCGGCCGGGATGTGCGCCAGTTTGTCTGCGGGCTGGAGGCTTGGGTGATCGGCACCCTCGCCACTTTCAACCTGAAGGCCGAGCGTCGCACCGGACGGGTCGGCGTCTGGGTCGCCCGCCACGACCGCGCGCCCAACCCTGACGGCGCGCCACGTGAAGATAAAATCGCGGCAATCGGCGTCAAACTCCGGCACTGGATCAGCTTTCACGGTCTTTCGATCAACGTCGAGCCTGACCTCAGCCACTTCACCGGCATCGTGCCCTGCGGCATCCGCGACCACGGTGTGACCTCGCTGGTCGATCTGGGCCTGCCGGTCACGCTGGCCGATCTGGACGCCGCTTTGATCGCAGAATTTCCGAAACACTTCCCCGACTGACCCGCTGCCCGCTTTGGCCCCAATCGCAAGGGGGGTCAGCCCGACTTTGCCGCCAAGCTACAGACCAAAATCCGCCACTCCCAACCCACTGGCAGAAATTGGCATGAGTTGTGGCCGCAAACCTCGGGCGCGCTTCCCATGGTGCCGCCGTACCCCTACGCATCACTCTTCCTGACTCCCGTGCCATTCTCCCCCAACCCGGCACGCTCCTGAAGGTGCCGCAGCACCCCAAACCGAACCGCCCCCCGGACGGCCATCCGATTTCCGCCGCTGATCCCGCCCGCAAAAGCCCGCCGCCTTCTGCCGCAACACCTGTCAATCCCCGAATTTCGCCGGAGATTTCCTGTTTGCACCCGCACATCCGCCATTGCCCTGCGGCCCCTGCCACACTAGAACCCCGATGAGGTGGGGCAAGGCCTGCGATCTGGCCCCAAAACGGCAACGACAACGGGAGACGCCAATGGCCGACGCCGCCATCCATGGTTCAGATCACGCCCATGCGGAAAAAGGGTTCTTCACCCGCTGGTTCATGTCGACCAACCATAAAGACATCGGACTGCTTTATCTGTTCACCGGCGGACTGGTCGGTTTCATCTCGGTCCTGTTCACCGTCTACATGCGGATGGAACTGATGAATCCCGGTGTGCAGTACCTGTGCGCCGAAGGTTTGCGTTTCATCGCCGACCCGAGCACGCCCTGCACGCCGAACGGCCACGAGTGGAACGTGATGATCACGGCCCATGGTGTGCTGATGATGTTCTTCGTGGTGATCCCGGCGCTGTTCGGCGGATTTGGCAACTATTTCATGCCGTTGCACATCGGAGCGCCGGACATGGCGTTCCCGCGGCTGAACAACCTCAGCTACTGGATGTATGTCGCGGGCTCGTCGCTCGCCATCCTGTCGGTGTTTGCTCCGGGTGGCGAAGGCGGCCACGGCGCTGGCGTTGGTTGGGTGCTCTACCCGCCGTTGTCCTCCAAAGAGGATGGCTATGCGATGGATTTGGCGATCTTCGCGGTCCACCTGTCGGGTGCGTCGTCGATCCTGGGCTCGATCAACATGATCACCACCTTCCTGAACATGCGTGCGCCCGGCATGACGATGCACAAGGTGTCGCTGTTCGCCTGGTCGATCTTCGTGACCGCCTGGCTGATCCTGCTGGCCCTGCCGGTGCTGGCCGGTGCGATCACCATGCTGCTCACCGACCGCAACTTCGGCACCACGTTCTTTGATGCCGCAGGCGGCGGCGACCCGATCCTGTACCAGCACATCCTGTGGTTCTTTGGCCACCCGGAGGTCTATATCATCGTGATCCCGGCCTTTGGCATCATCAGCCAGGTGATCTCGACCTTCAGCAAGAAACCGATCTTCGGTTACCTGCCGATGGTCTATGCGATGGTGGCGATCGGCGTGTTGGGCTTCGTGGTCTGGGCGCACCACATGTACACGGTCGGCATGTCGCTGACCCAGCAAAGCTACTTCATGCTGGCCACCATGGTCATCGCGGTGCCAACCGGGGTGAAGGTGTTTTCCTGGATAGCCACAATGTGGGGCGGCTCGATCGAGTTCAAGACGCCGATGCTCTGGGCGTTCGGCTTTTTGTTTCTGTTCACCGTGGGCGGAGTGACCGGCATCATGCTGGCACAGGCGCCGGTCGACCGGATGTATCACGACACCTATTACGTGGTGGCACATTTCCACTATGTGATGAGCCTGGGCGCGGTGTTCGGCATCTTTGCCGGCATCTACTTCTGGGTCGGCAAAATGTCGGGCCGCGAATATCCCGAATGGGCCGGCAAGCTGCACTTCTGGACCATGTTCATCGGGGCCAACCTGACCTTCTTCCCGCAACACTTCCTCGGTCGCCAAGGCATGCCGCGCCGCTACATCGACTATCCGGAGGCGTTTGCCTACTGGAACAAGATCTCGAGCTACGGCGCGTTCCTGAGCTTCGCCTCGTTCCTGTTCTTCCTCGGCGTGATGTTCTACACCCTGCGCTATGGCCGCAAGATCACGGTCAACAACTACTGGGGCGAATACGCCGACACGCTGGAATGGACCCTGCCCTGCCCGCCGCCCGAACACACGTTCGAGCAGTTGCCCAAACCGGAAGACTGGGACCACAGCCACGCGCATTGAGATTGAGACGGAAAGGCCCCGGAGTGATCCGGGGCCTTTTGGGTTTGGGGATCAGATGGGGCATTTTGCGCCGCCAGTGGATTCATGCGGCGCAGAAGACAATACGTCTATGCAATTACTCAGCCTGCGCGGCGCTAACATTCCCGCCCGGCTTTGGTGGGGCGAGAATTTGCAGACCTGTGAAACTACGCTGCTTCAACCGCGCTCAGGGGCTGACGTAACCGGCGGTGACCTCGCCTTTGTGGGCGGCAAAGGCCGCAAGGACTTCATCCATCTCGGGTTTCGGGACGTTGAAGGCGACCAGGGTCCGACCGAGTTCCGCTGCGACCTCATCGAATTCTGCCGGGGAGATCCGGAGAGCCCGGTGCGCCTCCTCAAGGCCGAGCGCCGTCGTGCCGGGGCT
>JAYTQA010000238.1:0-3793 GCA_043746955.1 bacterium
CCCACGTCCAGCACCCCAAGTGCTGCTTTGGCGATCCGCAGCCACATCAGGCCAAGGCAGACCTGGCCCATCAGATGCAGAAAGTCGGTTGAACCGGCCAGCGCATCGGTCGGGTTCTTGATCCCTGCCGACAGGAAATACATCCCCGCCGCCTGCATCTGTTTGGAGGCCAGTTTCATCGGCCCGGTAAAAGGCGCCATCCGCGGGTCGTCGTCGTGGGCCTGACATTCGGCCTTGACCATCGCGAAGAAGGCGATGACCGGTTTGCCACCATCCACCCCAAGTTTGCGGCCGACCAGGTCCAGGGCCTGCACGCCATTGGCACCTTCGTAGATCATCGCAATCCGCGCATCGCGGGCAAACTGGCTGGCGGGGTTGTCTTCGATATAGCCTTGCCCGCCCCAGATCTGCTGGGCTGCGACCGCCGCTTCAAAGCCTTTGTCGGTCTGAAAGCCCTTGATCACCGGGATCAGCAGCGAAATCAGACCCTCTGCCGCCGCATCACCAGTGCGGGCGCGGTCAATCAGGGTAGCCCCCCACAGGGTCAGCGCACGGGCACCTTCGATAAACGCTTTTTGGTCCATCAGGCTGCGGCGGATATCCGGATGCACAATCAGTGCTGCGGCAGGACCCGAGGTTTGCCCCACCGCATGGCCCTGCACCCGGTCTTTCGCGTAAGCCAAAGCCGCCTGATAGGCCGCCTCTGCCACCGCATAGCCTTGCATGCCAACGCCCAGCCGCGCCTCGTTCATCATGGTGAACATCGCCCGCATCCCCTTGTGCAGGTCGCCCAGGAGCCAACCTAGCGCACCGTCAAAGTTCATGACACAGGTGGCATTGCCGTGAATGCCCATCTTTTCCTCGACCTTGCCGGGGCTGACCGCATTGCGCGACCCGTCGGGCAGCACTTTCGGCACCACGAACAGGCTGATGCCGCGCGTGCCCGCAGCCCCGCCCGGCGCCTTGGCCAGCACCAGATGAATGATGTTATCCGCCAGATCGTGATCGCCGGCCGAGATGAAAATCTTGGTGCCGGTGATCGCCCACGCATCGCCCGCCGGTTCAGCCCGGGTGCGGATCAGCCCCAGATCGGTGCCGCACTGCGGCTCGGTCAGGTTCATCGTGCCGGTCCATTCGCACGACGCGAGCTTCGGCAGGTAATCCGCCTTTTGCTGATCCGTCCCATGGACCCGGATCGCGGAATACGCGCCATGGGTCAGGCCCATGTACATGTTCAGCGCCATATTGGCCGACACAAAAGGTTCATTGACCACGGTGTGCATCAGATACGGCAGACCCTGCCCGCCGAACTCCACGCCGCAATCCAGTGCGGTCCAGCCACCTTGCCGCAGCGCATCAAACGCCGCCTTGAAGCCCGCAGGCGTACGCACGACGCCGTTCTCGAGCCTGCAACCCTCGCGATCTCCCACGGCATTCAGCGGAGCCAGCACCTCGGCGGCCAATTTCCCCGCCTCCTCCAGCACCGCCCCGGTGAATCCGGGGTCCAGATCGGCGTAGCCCGGAATATCCATCTGCTGCACGCGCATCACCTGATGCAACAGAAAGGCGTAGTCGCGCAGTGGTGGCCGGTAGGTCATGGCTTTCCCCTATTCCGCCGCTTGCCGCAAGGCTGCGATCATTGCAGCCGCTTTGGCAAGTTCAACCTGCAACTCGTCAATCGCCAGCGTCAGTTCCGAGCGCTGCGCCTGCATGAGGGCCAGACGGTCAAGCGCCAGCGCATAGGTGCGCACCAACTGGTCGTGGTTGGACCCGTCGCGGTCATACATCCCCAGCAATTGCCGGATATCTTCCAGCGAAAAGCCAAAGCGCTTGCCGCGCAGGATCAGCGTCAGCCGCGCGCGATCACGTTTGGTGTAAAGCCTGATGGTGCCCCGCCGCAGCGGGTGCAGCAATTCCTTTTGCTCGTAAAAGCGCAAGGTACGCGGGGTCACGCCAAAAGCATCACACATGGCGCGGATGGTCAGGGTGTCGGTCGCAAATTGGTCAGGCATCATCCTACATTCCGGTTGTTTGGCCTAAAATGTGGCGACAGACCGGCTTTCGGTAGGGCGGTTGACGTGAACGTCAGTGTAACGTCACGTCATTTCCGATCGGCGTGGTTCAATAATACCGGTGCCCGTACCAGCCATTGGTCGGGTGGTGCCAGCCCCAGCCAAAGCCATCGTGATATTGCCACGCATAGCCCGGCCCCGGAACCACACCCACGGGTTCGACATAGGCCACGCGGGCGGGCACCCGCGCCGCCACCCGACCATCATAGACAGCGCAACCAGACACCAAACCAAGGCAAACCACCGCACTTGCGAAACGGAGCATGAAGAACTCGCTTTCCCCGAAATTGCCTGGCGCCAGGCGCACAGGGAAGCCAGATGGCGCTTCGATGCGATCTGTACGCGTGCTACCGAAAACGCTCAATCCGGCAAGCCGCCAAGCCTTGACACATCGGAGTGATCCTTTCCGTGAGGCCGCGTGACCTGCGCTAAAGCGGTTTGCGTTTGATAAGACTCAAACAACCGCGTTACGTCTTGGTTTTTCCGCGCAGTTTTTTTTCCGAAAACCGTGTCACACTTTTCGGAATGCGCTTCAGTCAATCGCTTGGTCGCGCAACGCCTGCAAATCGGTAATCGTCAGGGCCAGTTCGGTCTGCTGCGCCAACAGCGCTGCCAACTGGCGGTCGGCCATCTGCACCCAGGCCGCGGTCTGTGCCTTGGTGCCCTGCTGGCTGTAAATCAACAACCACTGGCGGATTTCCTCCAGCGAAAAGCCAAAGTGCCGGCCACGCAGGATTAGCACCATCCGCGCCACCTCACGCGGGCCGTAAAACCGGGACCGGCCTTGCTTTTCCGGGGCAAGCAGTTCGATGTATTCGTAATAGCGCAGGGTGCGCGGCGTCACTTCGAACCTGGCGCACATCTCTTTGAAGCTTAGCCGGGTTTCCGTCACCTTTCCCTCCTGCGTCAAATTACCCTAAGGTCAACCGCGCCGTTTCGCAACAATCGCACTTGCGCAGAACCGGTCAGCCGGGAAACTATGCCAACCGAGGAAGCTGTGATGACCGACAGATTGACCGACGCCAAAGCCTTCCTGCTGGCCTTGCCCCATGCGCAAAGCCTTGGGATGCAGCTGGTTGCGATGGGCGACGGCAAGGCCACGATTGCCATGCCCTATGATCCGCGCCTGATTGGCGACCCGTTGACGGGCGTGCTGCATGGCGGGGCCATCTCGGCGCTGATGGACACGGCGTCCGGAGCCTCGGTCTTGTGTCATCCTGCAGCCCCTCTGACCACCGCGACGCTGGACCTGCGGATCGACTACATGCGCCCGGCCACGCCCGGCCAAACCGTGACCGCGCATGCCGTCTGCCACCATGTCACCCGCACCGTGGCCTTCATCCGCGTCACCGCAACCGATGCCGACACCGCCCGCCCGGTCGCCATGGGCACCGGCACCTTCACGCTGGACCGCCCGCCGACGGACAGGCTGACGGCCGAGGGGCTGGCGACCGAAGTGGTGGCAACCGAGGGGCTGGCGATAGAGGGGCAGGCGGCTGAGGGGTTAGCGACAGAGGGGCAGGCGACCGAGCGGTTAGCGACGGACGGGTTGGCGACTGCAGCGCTGGCGACCGAGGGGTTGGCGACGGAGGGGCTGGTAACGGAACACTCCCCGAAAAAGGCGCCCAGATGAGCCGCCCGCCACCCGAACCGGTCGAAGTGGTGAAATCCCGGCGCGAGGCTGCCCTGGCCCGCCTGGTGGCCGGTGTGCCCTATATTGG
>JAYTQA010000239.1:0-3783 GCA_043746955.1 bacterium
TGCCATCGACCAGGGCACGACCTCGACCCGGGCGATCGTGTTTGACGAAAGCTTGCGGCCGATCGCCAGCGCTCAGGCCGAGTTTGCCCAGCATTACCCGGCGTCCGGCTGGGTCGAGCATGACCCGGAGGATTTGTGGCAAACCGTTGTGGCGACGGTGCGCGAGGCGATGGCCAAGACGGGTGTGATCCCGGCGGCGATCGGCATCACCAACCAGCGCGAGACCACGCTTTTGTGGCATCGTGAGACGGGCAAACCGTTGCACCGCGCCTTGGTCTGGCAGGACCGCCGCACCGCCCAGATGTGTGAGGATCTGACGGCGCGTGGTCTGGCGGGGATGGTGACAGCGCGGACCGGGTTGCTGTTGGACCCCTATTTCTCTGGCACCAAGGTGAAGTGGCTTTTGGATCACGTGCCGGGTGCACGCGACCTCGCCAAGGCTGGCAAGGTGGCGTTCGGCACGGTGGACAGCTTTCTGATCTGGCGGCTGACCGGGGGCCGCGTGCATGCGACCGATGCCACCAATGCCGCGCGGACGATGCTGTTTGACATCTCGCGTAACGCATGGGACGCCGAGATCTGTGCGGCTTTGGACATACCGATGGCCATGCTGCCAGAGGTGCGCGACAGTGCGGATGACTTCGGGATGACCGACCCAGCCCTGTTCGGCAGCGCCATCCCGATTGCCGGGGTGGCGGGCGATCAGCAGGCCGCGACCGTTGGGCAGGCGTGTTTTGTGCCGGGGATGATGAAATCGACCTATGGCACCGGGTGTTTTGCTTTGCTGAACACCGGCCACGAACGGGTGACCTCCAAGAACCGGATGCTGACGACGATTGCCTATCGGCTTGGCGGGCAGACGACCTATGCGCTGGAAGGCTCGATCTTTATCGCAGGTGCCGTGGTGCAATGGCTGCGGGACGGGTTGAAGATCATCAAGACCGCCGGTGATACCCAAGCGCTGGCGGAGGCTGCCGATCCGGCACAAGGCGTGGTGCTGGTGCCGGCATTCACCGGGCTTGGCGCGCCCTATTGGCAGCCGGACTGTCGGGGTGCGATCTTTGGCCTGACGCGCAATTCCGGGCCGGCGGAGATGGCGCGGGCCGCGTTGGAAAGTGTCGGCTACCAGACGCGGGATTTGCTGGAGGCGATGCGGGCGGATTGGCAGGGCCCGGCTGCGTTAGCCAAGCCGAAAGGCGGCGTCTTGCGGGTTGATGGCGGCATGACGGCGAGCGCTTGGGCGATGCAGTTTCTGGCCGATATCATTGGCGCGCCGGTTGACCGGCCTGTGATCACCGAAACCACCGCTTTGGGGGCGGCATACCTCGCGGGCCTTGCGCGCGGATTGTGCCCGGAGCCTGCGGAGTTCGCCAAAAGCTGGGCGCTGGACCGGCAGTTCACCCCCCAGATGGCGAAAGGCGAGCGGGATGCCAAATATGCAAGGTGGCGGCGCGCGGTCGAGGCCACGATGATGTTCTGACCGCGCGGGCTTTTTTGGCGACCATGGCGATGCTTGGCTGGGCGGAGTGTTTGCCGGACCGGTTTATTGGGCCGATGTTACGCCACCAGCCGGGTGATCACTGACCTTGCGCGACCGCGTTCTTTGGCTTGGTACAAGCTGCGGTCGGCGTCGATATAGGCCTGATCGAACCGGAACGGCCGGTCGCCGCAGAAGGTGCCGCCGATGCTGACCGACAGGCTGATCGCGGCCTTTTGGTAGCCGACCACGACCTCAAGCGCCTGGCGGACCCGCTCGGCAATGTTGACCAGGTCGATCTCGTCGACGGCATCGACCAGCAGGGCAAACTCCTCGCCGCCAAACCGCGCGACCACATCGGTCTTGCGCATCACCTTGACCAGTTGCTGACCGACCACCCGCAGCACTTCGTCACCGGCATCGTGGCCATAGGTGTCATTCACCCGTTTGAAGTGGTCAATATCCACCAGCAGCAAGCCCTTGCTGGTCTGCTTTTTCTGCTCGACCGCCAGAGTTTCGTGCATGAAGCTGCGGCGGTTGGGCAGGCGGGTCAGAACATCGGTGTTGGCGGCGGTGGCAAGCTCGGATTCCTTTTGGCCCCGGCGCTGTTCGGCCTCCATCAGGCGGCCAAAAATCAGGACATGGGCGAGGGTCAGGCCGAGGACGGCCGGGATCACTTGGGCCGCGTGCGGCACGGGTCCGGCGGTGAACGCGAAGCTGGGCAGCACCATGAGGGCCGCCAGCGCGCACCAGTCAATCAGGCTGCGTTGCTTGGGGTCGCCGCAAAACTCGGCCCAGAGACAGGCGAGGATGGCCGTCATCAGGGTGACGGTGGTGGCGAGATTGGCGCCGCTGCCGCCGACCGCAATTCGGGTAATGGCCGCGATGGCAGCGGCTGCGGCGGCAGCGACCGGGCCGCCAAAGGCTGCGGCGATGCCGATAAAGACGCCGCGCCCATCGATCTGGAGCCCGCCTGCGAGTGTGACCGGCTGCAGCATCAAGAGGGCAGCACCGGTGCCCATGACCGCGCCCAGCAACACCTGGCGGGTGCGGCTGGTCATGGTGATCTTGCGCTCAATCATCCCGTAACCGAACGTGCAGACCGCCATCATGCCCAAGGCATGGAGCGAGAAGAAGAATGCGTTCTGGATCATCTGACGACCTCCATCGGTTAGCGCTGAGCACCGGGTTCCGGCCCCGAAGTTCCGGGGTTGCGACCGGAACCCTGGTTAACGAATGGTTAACTCTGAGCCAGACATTCCCCGGCGGCTGCGGCCGCGTCGTGACTGAATTGCGGCGCTGGCGTGATGTTCCTTTGGCGGTAGGGCGGCGTTTTGCCTTGATTTAATTCAATCCAAGGCTAACCGCAGGCTGCGTCAGCGGTGTGGCGCGCCAGGCTGTGCCAGTGCTGTGCCCGTGCTGTGCCCGTGCTGTGCAAGATTGACCGCGAATCCTCCTGACCCTGGACCATGGTGACGTTTGATCGAAACATCATCATGCTCAAGCTTCTCCCTGGTCGGGTGACGGATGCGGAAAACCGGATTCCCCTTTTCCGGATAACGCTCTAAGAAGGCGGGATGAAAACCTTGGCCCTTGGTTTGCGGATCGTCGGACTTGCGGCCCTGTGCGGTTGTGACGGCGGCGGATCGCTGCCGCCACAGCCGCCGCTGCCTGCGGGTGCGGTCGTCACCACGCCGGCGTTTCAGAGCTATTCCCGAAATGACAACGGCTTTGGCCGGGTGCGGCGCGATGACTCCGTGGCTGCGGATGCGGCGGTGCTGGCACAGTTCGAGGATGCCAACCCGGCGGACCCTGCGGGCTATCGCCAACTGATTGCCCTGTCGGATGCCGCCTATAACGGCAAGGTCATCATCGAGGTGATAGGCCAGGTCGCAGGCAGCGGTTCAACCGAGACGGCGACCCGGCTGTTGCGGCTGACCGCCGATCAGACGCCGCTTTTGAACGAGAAGAACGGCGCGCTGGTGGCGGCAACCGGTCAGTTTTTCCTGCGCGGGCAGAACTTTGTCTGGGTCTCGATCAACGGTCAGCCGATCAAGAGCGGCAGCGACAGTGGCGGGCTGGTCAATTTGATGCTCGATTTCGGCGCGCAGACCGCCGATATCAACCTGCGGACCGGGGTGACCGCAACCTCGCAGGTGCGGACCGAGATTGCGGCGACCGGCCTGCCGTTCAACATCCGCACCGGAGCCTATGGCGGCGATGTGACGATTCAGGTGTCTGACCCCGCCAGCACCGCGATTTACGGAATTGGGGGCAGCCTGCGCGGCAATGTCGGGGGTCAGCCT
>JAYTQA010000240.1:0-3767 GCA_043746955.1 bacterium
GTGTAGCCGAAGTCATAGAGCAGGAACGAGGTCGCCTCCTCGCCCGCCAGTTTGATCGAATAGGGCACGTTGGTGACAAAATCGAGCGTGCCATCGACCTCGCCCTTGATCAGCGGGGTCGGGTCATATTCGTAGGGCACGACGTTGACCGAGGCCTTGTCGATCTTGTTCATCGCCAGCATCGCCTGCACCGAGATCGTGTTGACCGGTGGCACGGCGATGGTCTTGCCAACCATATCGGCGGGGGTTTTGATCGGCTTTTTGGCGAGGCTCACAATCCCGACCGGGTTCTTCTGATACTGCGCGCCGATGATCTTGAACTTCGCACCCTGGGTGGTGATCGCCTGGATGGTGGTGTCGGGCGTGGTCAGGGTCAGGTCGGCTTTGCCCGCAATCAGCGTGGTTTCCGGGATCACGTCCGGGCCACCGACCATGTAGTTCAAATCCAACCCCTCAGCCTTGTAATAGCCCTGATCCATCGCGGTGTAGTAGCCCGCAAACTCCGCATCATTCAGCCACGAGGCTTGGAAGTTGAAGGGCGAGGCCGCAAAGCCCATGCGCGGCATCAGGGGCATGGTGGCTACGGCAGTCAGGAAAGCACGGCGGTTCAGTGTCAGGCGCATGGTGGCATCCCTTTTTGTGTGAAGTTTGTTACGCAAGCCCCTGAATCCGCTGCAATTCCTGCAACGGCGGGGTGTTTTCGATCTGGGCGGGGTCCAGCAAAGGCCACTTCACGCCAAACGGGCGCTTGGCTCTGCGACCCACGGTGTAAAGCTGGGTCGGTGTGGCGATGTGGTCGACGAGAATGTCGGTTTCCGATGGAGTTAAGTTCTCTTGCACGACTTGGCAATCATGGACAACGGCCACGACCGGGGTGGTTTCATCGACCAGCCCAAGGTCGGTGAACATGCCCCATTCAAGGTCGAAAAACCCATGGCCCTTGCCAAAGCGCACCCCGTCGATTGACACGGCAGAGGCCCCGGTGGCCATGAAATCAAACCGGCCCCGTTTGGCGATTTCCGCCAAGCTGATCGGGCGGGCGAAATGCTCCATCCCGTCCAGCCATGCGGCGTAAAGCTCGGCACCGGGCGGCACCATGCCCGGCTCGATCAGCAGAAAGCCGCGGTAGATACCGTAGGTCGACATGACGAACGGCTTGCCCGCCGCGATCATCCGGCGGCGCAGGTCGACCAGGCAGTTGTCTGGGGTGATGAAGGCGAAGGTCGAGGCCTGATAAGCCGGCATCGTCATCAGATGGTCGGTGGCGGCTTCGGAGCCTTCAAAATCCGGGATCACCTCGGCAAAGTTCAGGTGGAACCTTGTGTCCGGCTTGGCCACATCGCGCAGCTTGGACCAAATCTGCTGGCGGATGATTTTGGATTTGGACATGATCGACCTGAAACGTTTCGGTGTTTCATGATACTGAAACAATGGTTTCACCAACGCAAGGGGCGCGGCGCAGCTATGGCAACCCGGCTAACCCTGCGGATTCAGGAACGCATTTCCCGACTGACCAAGGCAGAGCAAAAACTTGGGGCACTGTTGCTGGAGAATCACGCACTGATCGAAACCCATTCCGCCACCGAAATGGCCGCTTTGTCCGGTGTCTCCAAAGCCACCGCCGCGCGGTTTTTCCAGTCGCTCGGCTATGCCGATTTTGAGGAGGCGAAGACGCAGGCGCGCGAAGAACGCAACCGCACGCCGCCCTATGCCTACTCGGCAGCCCCGGAAAGCGTCGTGCTGGGGCGTTCGATCGGCAATCATCTGGACCTTGAACTTTTGAACCTGACCCGCACCTTCGAGGAGATGCAGTCTGACACGCTGACCGAGGCCGCCAACTTGTTGGCCGCGGCCCCCCGGGTCTGGGTGCTGGGATTTGGGGCGGAAGAAGGCCTCGCCCGCCACGCCCGCCTGACCTTTGCCCGCCTGCGGCCCGACGTTCTGCTGCTCGGCACCCACCAAGGCTCTTGGGCTGAGGATCTGGCGATGACCGGTCCGCGCGATGTGCTTTTGCTGCTGACGCTGGAGCCGCGACCCCGCCCGCTTGCCACCCTGATGGCCTATGCCCGCACCACGCGGATGAATGTGATCACCCTGACCGACCATCCGTATTTCGCCCGCGCGCAACGGTTTTCCAAACTGGTGATCGGCTGCCATGTGGCAAGCTACGGCAGCATTCCAAGCCACACCGCGCTGCTGTCCGTGCTGCGCCTGATGGCGATCGCCTTTATCGGTCAAACCGGCGAGACGGCCCAGCAACGCCTGTCGGTGATTGACGAGATCAACGAGGAGATTGACCTGTTCGATTGAGGCCAGCTTCAATGACCGCTGCCCTTCGGCGGGCAATCGGGCTAGGCTTCGCTATCAGACTGGCAAGGGGCATCCCATGGCGTCCATCCAAAACTCGGCTAAGGCCTTTGAGGATTGGCAACGTGGCAGGCTCCACGGGCTGTTTGTCGAGGCCGATCTGGACGAAAAACACAAAAAGATGCGCGCGAGCCCGTTTTCGTTTCTGCGTGCCAGCTATTGGCGGTGGGCAGAGGTTGTGGTGGACGCCCTGCCCCATGTGATGACAGCGAGCCCGGTATTGGCTGTCGGTGACAGCCATCTGGAAAACTTCGGCACCTGGCGCGACAGCGAGGGTCGGCTGGTCTGGGGCGCCAATGACTTTGATGATGCAGCCGTGATGCCGTGGCCGCTCGACCTGATCCGGCTGGCCGCCAGCGCACTTCTCGCCCGGCAAGACGACGCCGATGCGGGCGAAATCGCCAAAGCCATCCTGGACGGCTACCGCGCGGGCCTGACCGCCCCGGCCCCGGTGGTTTTGGAGCGCGATCACGCCTGGCTGCGCACCGAACTTCTGTTGGCAGAGGACGAGCGGACCGCCTTCTGGGCCAAGTTTGACCAAATGCCCGACCCGATCCCGCAGCCTTACGCCGCAGCGCTGGCGGCCAGCCTGCCGCCGGGGGCCGAGCCGCCCTTGTGCTTTGCCCGCACCGCAGGCACCGGCAGCCTTGGCAAGCCGCGTTTTGTGGCGCTGCTGAAACACTGGCAAGGTGGACCGGTATTGCGTGAGGCCAAGGCGCTTTTACCCTCGGCCTGGGCGCTGGCCGGTGGCGCGCCGTCCACCCCGATCCGCACCGCCGAAATTGCCCACGGGCCGTTCCGCGCGGCTGACCCGCATTTTCAAGTTCAGGGTGATATTCTGGTCCGCCGCCTGTCGCCCAGCAGCCGCAAGATCGAGGTCAAAGCCGCCGGAACCATCCTGCAAGAGCCAAGGATGCTGTCGATGATGGGCTTTGAGATCGCCAATTGCCACGCAGGTACCTCCGCCATGCTGCCGCAGGTCCGGGCCGAGGCGCAGGCCAAAGACGACCGCTGGCTGCAAGACGCCGCCGAGAAAATGGCGCGGGTGGTCACGGCAGATTACCGGGATTTTCGATAGAGCGAGATGCGGAAAAGTGGAAACCGGTTTTCCTCAACCATCCCGCGACCAGTGGGAATCCCGAGCATCATGAAGTTTCGATCAAACGTCATCCTGCGCTGGGGACGCTTTGGGTTTTAGCTGGGCGCGAAGCTGGCGTCGGGTCATCGCGCTGGCGGCGAATGTCTACCTCCCCAATACCTTAATGATTTACTGGCGATCAAAGGCATAGACCGTCCGGTGCCGGTAGTCGGTCCCGGGAGCAAGGATTGAATTTGGAAACCGGGGCTGGTTCGGGCTGTCCGGAAAATACTGGGTCTCCAGGCAAAGACCGGACTTTGCC
>JAYTQA010000241.1:0-9987 GCA_043746955.1 bacterium
GCAAGCCGGGTGGCCTCGTCCGCCCGCCCGATCACGCCGGCAATCTTGGCGGCAAGGTCGGTCGAGATGTAGTGATACAATGTCGCCGCACAATCATCCGCCACCGTGGGCCGGGGCTTGCGGTTGTCGCCGACCGGCTGCAACCAGTCGCCAAAGGTAAACCCCGGCGCGCCCCATAGTGCGGGTGGCCGAATGATCGGGCCTTTGGAGATATTCCACAGATAATCCAGCCACTTGAGCATCGCCGGGAAGCATTCCACCAGCACGCCCATATCGCCATAATGCAGGTACAACTGCCACGGCATCACCGTGATCACATCGCCCCACCCGGTGCTGCCAGCCCATTCGCCGCGCCCCGGCACCGGATGCAGCCGCGTCGGGTCGGGCGAGAAATGCGGCACCGCGCCATCCGCCCGCTGATCGGCCCGCACATCGCGCAGGTATTTCTTCAAAAACCGCTCTGAATCCGCCAGCCAACACGCGGTGCCTGCGAAAACCTGCGCATCCCCGGTCCAGCCTAGCCGTTCATCGCGTTGCGGGCAATCGGTCGGAACCTCAATGAAATTAGACCGTTGCGACCAGATCGTGTTCTCGACCAGCCGGTTGACCGCTGGCACGCCGCAGCTAAACCCGCCCGCAGCCACCGGAACCGATGTTACCGGCACCAAGGCAATCGCTGTGACCTTGGCAGCCCCGGTCACCGTCACCCGGGCATAGCGAAACCCCATGAAGGTGAACATCGGCGCATAGGTTTGCACGCCGCTTTTGGTCGTGTAAATCACCTCCGCGCGGGCCGACCGATAGTTGCGGTTGTCGAACGCCCGGTTCGGCCCCAGCATTTCGGAATGCTGCACCCGGACCACCGCTCCGGCCTCACCCTCAACGGTAAAGCGCACATAGGCGCCGCAGTTCTGGCCAAAGTCATAGACGGTGGCATCGCCATCGGCCCAACTTTCCAGCGCGGCCAAAGGCGCCATTTCCACCACACCCGCCACTTCATGCGGCACCAGCAGACCGGTGTCGAAGCCCAAAACCTCGACCCCGGCGCTGTCTTTCACCGCAATCCTTGCGTCATAATCCTCACCATAATAGATGCCGCTTTTGGTGACCGGCAGCAGGCCAGAGGTCCAGTCAGCAGCGCTGGCCAGCACAATCTTACCCGCTACCTCAAGCTCCGCCAAAGCCGCAATCCGGTCGCCGTAGCAATTGTAGATCGGCGCTGCGGCCCACATCAGTTGGCTGCGATACCAACCATCGCCCAGCCAGATTTCAATCCGGTTCTGGCCCGGCTTCAAAAGTGCCGCAATATCATAGGTTTGATAGGCGATCCGGTCATCATAGCAGGTCCAGCCCGGCGTCAGCAGATCGTGGCCGACCCGCGCGCCGTTGACAAACGCCCGGTACAATCCTTGCGCCGTGATGTGAAGCATCGCCTGCGCCTGCGCCGGCACCGCCTCCAGCCCAAAATTCCGGGCGACAAAACTCGCCTGGGTGCCCTGCCCCTGGTCGGTCAAGGGGGCGATCATCTGCCCGACCCACGCCCGCTTCGGCCGCAAGTCAGCTTTCGCAGCAGCACTGCGGTTCGGCCCATCCAGGCTCATCACCGATCCCCCCATCTTCGCGCAGACCGCGTTTGCGATTCTGTGCACCGTTCTACGTAGAACATTCTACACCTTCGCTTGCAGCGCAAGGTTTTTTTGCCTAGCTTGGTCCAGCAAGGTCAGGACATGAACGAACCCAAAGTCACCATAGGTCGCGTGACCATCCGTACCGTGGCACAAGATGCAGGCGTATCGGTGGCTGCCGTCTCCAAAGTGATGCGCAACGCTTACGGGGTGAGCGAGGCTTTGCGCCAGAATGTGCTCGCCTCGATTGCGCGTCTGAACTACCGCCCGTCCAATGCCGCACGCGGGATGCGCGGCCAGACCTACACGATCGGGGTTTTGCTGGTTGGCATCGACAACCCGTTTCTGCCGCAGGTTTTTGCCGGTATCGCGTCGGTCGCCGATACCTCGGGCTATAAAATCCTGATGGGGGTCGGTGCCGCCCGGATGCCGATGGAAGCCCAGCTGATCGAGCAGATGATCGACAGCCACATGGACGGGATTGTGCTGATTGCGGCCCAGCTTGCCGGCAAACTGATGGAGAAATACGCCCGCCAGATCCCGATCGCGGTGATTGGCCACCACGAACCGACGGCTGCCACCTTTGACACCGTCAACAGCAATGATGCCTTGGGGGCCAAAATCGCGGTCCAGGCGCTGCTGGCCAAAGGCTACCGCGACATCGCCATGGTGGCCCTTGGGCCTTACCGCCCGCAGGACCATTACGATGTCTCCACCCAGCGGGAACTGGGCTTTCAGGCTGCCATGGAAGCGGCGGGCCTGCCGCCAAAAATCTACCGATTTGACAATTTTGACACCGCAAGACACGGTAAAATCACCTCGTTCCTGTCCGGCCCCGACCGTCCGCGCGCTTTGTTCGTCTGGTCCGACCTGGACGGCATTCCGATCCTGAATGTCGCCCGCCAGATCGGCCTGCGCGTGCCGGACGATCTGGCACTGATTGCCTATGACAACTCGCCGGTCGCCGCCTTGCCGCTGATTGACCTCGCGAGCATGGACCAGTTCGGCCACCGTCTTGGCCAGCTTGCGACCGAGGCGCTCTTGACCCGGATCGGCGGGCGCGCCCTCGCCCTGCACGTTTTGATCGACCCCAGCCTGACGATCCGGTCGAGCTTTTAAAGCCTGATTTCCCTTCGCCGCCAAAATCGGCTAAGCCTGCGCCGAACCGAAAGCGATGGAACCCGATCTTGGCCAATTACCTCTACCAGAATGACCTGCCGGACGGCCTGAACCTGGGCCCGGTCGTCGCAATCGACACCGAAACCATGGGCCTTGACCCCCGCCGCGACCGACTTTGTGTGGTGCAGTTGTCCTCTGGCGACGGCCACGCGCATCTGGTCCAGATCACCAAGGGCCAGACCAGCGCCCCCAATCTGGAACGCATGCTGACTGACCCCAACACCCTGAAACTGTTCCACTTTGGCCGCTTTGATGTGGCCATGCTGCACCAGGCATTCGGGGTGCGCACCGAACCGGTCTGGTGCACCAAAATCGCGGCCAAACTGATCCGCACCTTCACCGACCGCCATGGGCTGAAGTACCTTTTGGCTGAACTGGTCGGCGTCGATGTCTCCAAAGCCCAGCAAACTTCAGATTGGGGCAGCCAGACCCTGACCGACGCGCAAAAGGACTATGCCGCCTCGGACGTTTTGTACCTGCACAAGCTGAAAGATGCCCTGCACGCCATCCTCGTCCGGGAAGATCGGCTGACCCTCGCCCAACGCTGCTTCGATTTCCTGCCGACCCGCGCCGAGTTGGACTTGGCTGGCTGGGATGAACCCAATGACATCTTCCACCACTGATCCGCTGACGACAGCCCGCCGCGTCATCGCCCGCGAGGCGGAGGCATTGGTCATGCTGGGCGATGCGCTGAACGGCAGTTTCACCGCCGCGATTGACCTGATCATGGCGGTGAAAGGCCGGGTGATCGTGTCTGGCATGGGCAAATCCGGTCATATCGCCCGCAAGATTGCGGCCACTTTCGCCTCCACCGGCACGCCTGCGCAGTTCGTCCACCCGGCCGAGGCGAGCCACGGCGACCTTGGCATGATCACCCAAGGCGACGTGGTGCTGGTGCTGTCCAACTCGGGCGAAACCCCGGAACTGGCCGATATCGTCGCCCACACCCGGCGCTTTGAAATTCCCCTGATCGGGGTCGCGGGTCGCCCGGATTCCACGCTGCTGCGCACCGCCGATGTGGCGATCCTGCTGCCAGATGCGCCCGAAGCCTGTGAGACCGGCATTATCCCCACCACCTCCACCACCATGACCCTGGCCTTGGGCGATGCGCTGGCCATCGCGCTGATGGAGCATCGCGCCTTTACCCCCGAACACTTCCGCATCTTTCATCCCGGCGGCAAGTTGGGCGCCAAACTCCTGAAGGTGCGCGACCTGATGCACACCGACCTGCCGCTGATTGACGCCGCTCAACCGATGTCCGAAGCCCTGTTGGCCATGTCGCGTTACGGCTTTGGCGTGGTGGGCGTCACTGGCCGCGATGGCCAGTTGCAAGGCATCATCACCGATGGTGACCTGCGCCGCCACATGGACGGTCTTTTGTCCCATACCGCTGCCGAAGTGATGACCAAAAACCCCCGCACCGTCGCCCCGGACGCATTGGCTGCAACCGCACTTGCCCTGATGACCGGCAAGGTCACCTGCTTTTTCGTCAAGGATGGCCCGGACCTGCAAGGCATCCTGCACATTCACGACCTGCTGCGCGCCGGGGTGGTCTGATGGCAGCGGTCTGGCCCGACAACCTGCACTCGCGTCTGGTGTTCTGGCTTAAAATCCTGCTGCCGTTGACCGCGCTTTTTCTGTTGGCCACGCTGTTCGTGTTTGGCCACCAGATCCGCCCGGAAGATGCGATCCCCTATGCCGATGCCACCGCAGCCGCCCGCGCCAAAGAGCCGCGCCTGACCGATGCCACCTATCAAGGCATGACCAGTGACGGGTCAGCCATCAGCATAAAATCCGCCGATGCCCGACCCGGTGTTGCGGGCACCGAAAATGCCGGCTTTGCGACCGACCTGTCGTCGCTGATCGAACTGCCCGGCGGCTCCACCGCCACCATCACCGCCGGTGCCGGCCGGATGGACCAACTGGCCCACATGGCCATCCTGACCCAAAACGTCCATCTGACCTCCTCCAACGGTTATGTTGTGGATGCGCCCGGCATGAGCGTGGCGCTGGATCAGACCAATGTCACCAGCCTTGGCCCGGTGGCGGCCACCGGCCCCGGGGTGTCGCTGAACGCCCAGGGTATGCACCTTGGCCAAGCGCTGTCGGGCGGCTATGTGTTGGATTTTACCGGGGGTGTGACGCTGATCTACACCCCCTTGGGGGGACGATGATGCGGCAGGTCTGGGCGATGGCGATTTGGTTGGCGATCCCGCTTTCGGCCCATGCCGCGGGCACCGATGTGGTGTTTGGCGGCTTGCAGACCGACACGACCCAGCCGGTAAAAGTCACCGCCGACCAGCTTTCGGTCGACCAGAACAATGGGACTGCCAGCTTCAACGGTAATGTCGTGGTCACCCAAGGCAGTATGACGTTGCAGGCGCCGACCGTGCAGATCACCTATGCCGCCGACCACCAAAGCATCGCCAAGATGACGGCGGATGGCGGGGTCAAAATCGCCACGGCGACCGACGTGGCCGCGTCGAAGACCGCCGAATATCTGCCCGATACCGGCGATCTGACCATGCTGGGCGATGTGCTGATGACCCAAGGCGCCTCGGCCATGTCCGGCCAAAGCCTGAAGCTGAGCCTCAAAACCGGGCTTGGCACGATGACGGGTCGGGTGACCACCACCTTCGCGCCCGCGCCCAAGAAAAACTGATGCCGGAGTTTGCCGTCACCGATGGCTCCGGCGGCTTGCAGGTTCGCAACCTGCGCAAAAGCTACAACAAAAGGCTGGTGGTGCGCGATGTGTCGCTGGATTTGGCGCGCGGCGAAGTGGTGGCCCTGCTTGGCCCCAATGGCAGCGGCAAAACCACCACCTTCTATGCCATCGCGGGCCTGGTAACGCCCGAGGCCGGTCAAGTGCTGATCGACGGCCGCGACGTGACGCCCTTGCCGATGTACCGCCGCGCCCGGCTTGGCATCGGCTATCTGCCGCAGGAAATGTCGATTTTCCGGGGGCTTAACGTTGAAGACAACATCTCCGCCGTGCTGGAAATATCCGAACCCAACGGTCACAAACGCCGCGAACGGCTGGAGGAGCTGCTGTCGGAATTCTCCATCACCCATCTCCGCGAAGCCCCCGCGCTGGCTTTGTCAGGGGGCGAACGCCGCCGGGTTGAAATCGCCCGTTGCTTGGCTGCCAACCCCTTGTACTTGCTGCTTGATGAGCCATTTGCCGGCGTCGATCCGATCGCCGTCGCCGAAATCCGCCATCTGGTGCACGACCTCAAATCCCGTGGCCTTGGCGTGCTGATCACCGACCATAACGTGCGCGAAACGTTGGAAATCGTCGACCGCGCCTATATTCTGCACGACGGCAAGGTTCTGATGACCGGCACGGCCGATGAAATCGTCAAGGATGAGATGGTGCGCCGGATCTATCTGGGTGAGAATTTCCGCATCACGTGAGCGGGCCGCACAGCGCTGTTGACAAGTGCCGCGCCCCGTCCGCAAATAAGGGGAATGCGTGCAAGACCCACCTTGGTTTGCCCTACCGCTGCGGTCCCGATGCGGGATACCGCCCATGGCTTGCGGCGCGCCAAAAACCCTCAGCCCAATCTTTCAACCCGCCGGCACCCTCCGGTCCCAGCGGCATTTCAACGCTTAAGGAGGCACGATGCGGTATCAGATCAGTGGCAAGCAAATCGACATTGGTGAAGCGCTCCAGACCCATGTGAAATCCGAACTTGGCGAGATTGTCGAAAAATACGCGCAACGTCCCACCGACGCGACCATCGTGTTTTCCAAGTCCGGCCACGAACATGTGTGCGAGGCGACCATCCATCTGTCCACCGGGCTGTCCGCGCAAGCCAAGGGCCATGCCACTGAAATCTATGCCGCTTTTGAATCCTGCCGGGAGAAGATGGACAAACAGATGCGCCGCTACAAGCGCCGTCTGCGCAACCATCATTCCAACCGCACAGAGCCGGTTGAATATGGCATGGGGGCGTCTTATATCCTCGCTCCAACTGAGGAGCCCGAAGAAGCCGACACCACCCCCGTACAGCCCGTGGTCATTGCCGAGATGGCGGCGAAAATTCCCTCCGTCACCGTGGGCGAGGCCGTCATGCAACTGGAACTGGGGGACCAAAAGTTTCTGATCTTCCGCAACGAAGGGCACGGCGAGGTCAATGTGGTCTATGTCCGTGATGACGGCAACATCGGCTGGATTGATCCCAACAACGGCAAATGATCCCGGTCTAATGTGGGGCGAGCAGGTAAGAAGAAGACGATGGAACTTTCAAAGCTGCTGCTGCCGGTTGCCGTCCGCGTCGTAGGCCAACTCACTGGCAAAAAGCGCCTGTTTCAGGAACTTGGCGAGATTGCCGCCCAAGCTTACGGCATCAACGCCTCGGTTGCGACCGACGGCTTGCAGGAACGCGAAAGCCTCGGGGCCACCGGCGTCGGCCACGGCATCGCCTTGCCCCATGCCAGGTTGGACGACATCGACCATATCGTCGCGGTGTTTTTGCGGATGGAAAAGTCGCTGGACTACGATTCCGTGGACCGGCAGCCGGTCGATCTGGTCTTTGGCCTGTTCGCCCCCAAGGAATCCGGCGTCGATCACCTCAAAGCCCTGGCGCTGGTATCGCGCACCATGCGCGACCCCGGCATCTGCGCCAAATTGCGCGCCAACACCGACCCCGCCAAACTGCACGCGATCCTGACCGAGGCGCGGGCGATTCAGGCGGCGTAGGGCGGGGTTCACCCCGCCACCCGCCTAGCGTACCATCACCCCCGCCCAAACCCCCGCTGCCAGCAGCACAATCGCCCCCAGCACCGCCCAAACCACCGGCACACCTCCGCGCGGTGCTGCCAACTGCGGTCCGCCGGCCTGCGAGATCAGAAAATTCTCCATCAGGCGCGGCAGCTTGGGCCCAAACCGCGCCAATACCTGCAACGTGCTGACCAAATCCTTGGCCAGCGCCACGGGTCCCACATGACTGCGCACATAGCCTTCGACCACCGGCTGAGCCACCTGCCAGATGTTGATATTGGCATCCAGCGACCGCGCCACCCCCTCGACCACAACCATCGTCCGTTGCAGCAAAATCAGCTCGGTCCGGGTTTCCATCCCGAACCGCTCGGTCACCTCAAACAGATAGGCGAGCAGCTTGGCCATCGAAATCCGGTTTGCTTCCATCCCGAAAATCGGCTCGCCCACGGCGCGCAAAGCCGAAGCAAACGCCTCCACATCGCGGTCGGCCGGCACATAGCCCGCCTCGAAATGCACCTCCGCCACCCGGCGATAATTGCGCTGAATGAACCCGATCAAAATTTCCGCATAAACCTTGCGCGTGTAGGCGTCGATCCGCCCCATGATCCCGAAATCATAGGCGATGATGTCGCCGTTCGCCGCCACCTTCAGGTTGCCCTGATGCATATCCGCATGGAAAAACCCGTCGCGCAGCGCGTGGCTGAGGAACAACTGCAACACCCGCCCGCCCAAAGCGACCCGGTCATGGCCCGCCGCATCAAGTGCCGCATTGTCGGCCAAAGAAATCCCCTCGGCCCAATCCATCGTCATGACCGACCGCCCCGAAAGCCGCCAGATCGGCTGCGGCACCTGAAAGCCCTGATCGCCCTTGGTGTTCGCCATGAACTCGGAGGCGCTGGCGCTTTCCAGCCGCAAATCCAGCTCGCCCATCACCACGCCTTCGAAATGCGCGATCACATCGGTCGGCCGCAGCCGCCGGGTGGAGGGCAGGAACACTTCAACCGTGCGCGCCGCAAAGTAAAACGCGTCAATATCCTTCCTGAACGCCCGCTCAATCCCCGGTCGCAGCACTTTGACCGCCACCAGCCGCCCATCCTCGATCAACCGCGCTTTATGCACCTGTGCGATCGAAGCTGCGGCGACAGGCTCGCTGAAATCCCCAAACAAGGCTTCCACCGGCTGCCCAAGTTCGGCCTGCACCATTGCCTTGGCAAGTTCGGTCGCAAACGGCGGCAACTTGTCCTGCAAGTACTTCAACTGCAACGACATTTCGTCGCCAACAATGTCCGGCCGCGTCGACAGAATCTGGCCGAACTTGATGTAGGCCGGCCCCAGAGCGGTCAGCGCCCGGGTCACCGGCGGCAGGGCAGGGTCGCCGCGCAGGCCCAGCCACTTGAACGGCCAGCCCAGTGCCCGCACCAGAATCCGCAACGAGGTCGGCGCGCCAAAGCCCTCCAGCACCACATCCATCGCCCCGGTGCGTTCAAACGTCGCCCCGGTGCGGATCAGCCGGATCAGATTGTGCGGACCCCGCATCAGACCTTCCAGCCGGAATGGAGGGCTGCAACTCCAAGGGTCAAATTCCGGTACTTCACCTGAGCGAACCCGGCAGCCCTTATCATCGCCGCAAACACGTCCTGATCGGGGAACTTGCGGATCGATTCCACCAGATATTGATAACTATCGCGGTCTCCCGTCACCATCTGCCCCAAAGCCGGGATCACGTTGAACGAGTAGAGGTCATAGGCCTTCTGCAACATCTCATTCGGGATCTGGGAGAATTCCAGCACCATCAGCCGCCCGCCGGGTTTCAGCACCCGATACGCCTCGCTCAAAGCATCCGGCACCCGGGTCACGTTGCGAATGCCAAAGCTGATTGTGTAAACATCGAACGAATTATCCGGGAAGGGCAAGGCCATCGCATCGCCGACAATCCAATCCAACCGATCCGAAAGGCTTGCAGTTTCCGCCCGCTTGCGCCCCTCAACCAGCATCCCCTCGGTCATATCCAGCACAACCGCCGTAGCCGTAGGCGACCGCGTCAGAAACCGGAACGCCACATCGCCGGTGCCGCCCGCCACATCCAGCAGCCTTTGTCCCGGCCTGGGCGCCAGCCAATCCATCATCGCGTCTTTCCACAGCCGATGGACGCCCACCGACATCAGGTCATTCATGATGTCGTATTTGCTGGCCACGCGGCTGAACACCCCATGCACCATCCCGGCCTTGTCGTCCTCGTTCACGGTACGGTAGCCGAAATGCGTGGTGTTCTGGTCGCTCATCGGGGCTTGCCCTTCCTGTCTGGCCTGCACCTTATAGGTAAGTCGCGCCAGCGCCTCAACCAGTGGAAATGTGGGATGCCCGAACTGCCCGAAGTCGAAACCGTAAGGCGCGGTCTGCTGCCGGTGATGGAGGGCCAGGTGATCGCTGAGGCGCAAGTCAACCGCCCCGACCTGCGCT
>JAYTQA010000242.1:0-9986 GCA_043746955.1 bacterium
TCGTTTGCGGCATCCTCGGCGCTGGCTCGCCAGATCGAGGCATCGGCCGGCGCGGACGTCTTCGTGTCGGCCGATATGGAATGGATGGACTATCTCGACAATCGCGGATTCCGTTGGTCTATGTCAACCGCCAGCCGATCAACGTCGACACGCTGCCCGCCAATCAGGCGTTCGTCGCGTCGAACGAAGCCGACTCGGGCACCTTGGAAACCAAGGAAATCTGCAAACTGCTGGCAGCCGCCGGCAAGAAAGAAGCCAACGTCTACGTAATGGAAGGCCAGCTTTCGAACCAGGCTGCCGTTCAGCGCACCAAGGACATTCACGAAGTGATCGGCGGCAAAGATTGCGGCGTGAAGATCAAGATCATCGACGAGCAGACCGCGAACTGGTCGCGTGATGAAGCGCAGACCCTGATGACCAACTGGCTGTCGACCGGCAAGCCGTTTGACGCTTTGATTGCCAACAATGACGAGATGGCGATCGGTGCGATTCAGGCGATGAAAGCCGCCAAGATCGACATGAAGGTGATGATCGTCGGCGGTGTTGACGCGACTCAGGACGCGCTGGCCTCAATGGCTGCGGGCGATCTGGACGTGACCGTGTTCCAGGATGCGGCGGGTCAAGGTGCTGGTGCTGTGGATGCGGCGGTCAAGCTGGCCAAGGGCGGCAAGCTGGACAAGAAGGTCTACATTCCGTTCCAACTGGTGACCCCGGCCAACATGAAAGACTACGTCAAGAAGAACTGATCCGCAGCTGATGCGGCTGGGGGCGGCAGTAAAGTCGCCCCCAAATTCCTTGCCCGGGGGTCATGTCGGGCGCATCGTGACCATCACGAAATCCGGGGAGGGGCCTCCATGTCGAAACCGGCATCGCAGCCAGCAGTTGGCCTTGGCGGCCTGAAATATGATCCGACCAAACGGACCCGTGCGCCGGAATGGAACGTGTTTTTCGCGTTGATCCTGATTGTCGTGGTGTTTGAAGTTCTGAACCGTATCAACGGCACCAGCTTTCTGTTCAACATGCGCGATAATGTGACGGGGCTGTTCAACCAGCAGCGGCTGGACATTATGATTTTACAGGTGGCGATCATCGGCATCATTGCCTTGGGCGTGACCCAGGTGATTATCCTCGGCGGGATTGACCTATCGTCAGGCTCCATCGTGGGTGCCACCGCGATGATCGCCATGAGTTTCGCGCAGACAGCTTTGGTCAATGGCAACCCCAATCCCAAGGCTCTGTTTGGTCCGGCGTGGATGGACCTGCCGGTGATCATACCGATTGTGGTGGGGCTCGCCTGCGGGATATTTGCCGGGCTGATCAACGGTTTGCTGATCGCCTACACCAAGATTCCGCCGTTCATCGCCACCTTGGGCATGATGGTGTCGGCACGCGGTGCCGCCAGTTGGTGGTCGAACGGCAGCCCGGTATCGTTCCCGACCCAAAGCTATGCGCAACTGGCAAACGGCGACATTCTGGGCACGCTGACCTTCGGGCTTTTGCCGTGGGAGGGCCAAAACCCTGCGGTGGTGTTTGTCGTCCTCGCTGTGCTGTTTCACGTCTGCATGATCTACACTTTGTATGGCAAGCGCAGCTACGCCATCGGGTCAAACGAGGCGGCGGCGCGGATGTCGGGCATCAATGTCGACCGGCACAAGGTGCTGGTTTACACGATTGCCGGCATGCTGGCGGGGGTATCGGCGATCTTGCTGACCTCGAAAAACCTCACCGCGCAGGCCGGGATGGGGATGCAGTATGAGTTGGACGCGATTGCCATGGCGGTGATTGGTGGCGTCAGCCTTTCGGGTGGCCGCGGGTCGATTGTCGGCACTGTGCTGGGCTCGGCGATCTTTTCGGTGATCATCTCTGGTTTCACCTCGATAAGGCTCGACGCGTATTATCAAGAGATGGTCAAGGGTGCCATCATCGTGGGTGCCGTGGTCATGGACCAAGCGCGTCAAAGAAAACGGGCGAGGGGTTGAAGATGAGCGATGTCATTCGTGAAACCCCGATTCTTGAAACCCCGATTCTTGAAACCCGGGGCCTGACCAAGCATTACGGCGGGGTTCATGCGCTGGACGACGCCAACTTTACCCTGCGCGCTGGCGAGCATGTCGCGGTGGTGGGCGACAACGGTGCCGGCAAATCGACCTTCGTGCGCCAGATCACCGGGGTGGAACAAAAGACCGCCGGTCAGATTTTCTTTGGCGGGCATGAAGTGAGCCACTCCGGGCCGCTGGCTGCGCGGGAAGCCGGGATTGAGACGGTGTTCCAGACCCTCGCGCTCGCGGATGACCTTGACGTGCCGTCGAACCTGTTTCTGGGACGCGAACTGTTCAAGTTCCGCCTCGGCCCGTTTTCCTGGCTCGACCGCAAGGCGATGCGCGAACGCACGATGGAGGCGTTGAAGACTACCGCGGTCAAAATCCCCAACGTCGACAACCCGATCCGCAACATGTCGGGCGGCCAGCGACAATGCGTGGCGATTGCGCGGACGGCGGCTTTTGCGTCGAAACTGGTGATCATGGATGAGCCGACGGCAGCTTTGGGTGTGCAGGAAACCGCGCAGGTGGAAAACATCATCCGGGGCCTGAAAGAACGCGGCGTGCCCTTGGTTCTGGTCAGCCACAATCTGCGGCAAGTCTTTGATCTGGTCGACCGGATCGTGGTGTTTCGCCGGGGCCGGATCGTGGCATCGTTGCGGCGGGATGAGACGGATGGCAATGACATCGTTAGCTATATCACGGGTGTGAAGGGCAATGCCGAAGGGGCATATGCCTGAGGAAAGGGAACTAAAATGACTCTGCGTTTCGGGCTTTTGGGGGCTGGCCGTATCGGCAAGGTCCACGCCAAAGCGGTGACTGGGAATGCCAAGGCCAAGCTGGTGGCCGTGGCCGATGCGATGGCCCCGGCGGCCAAGGCGATTGCCGATCAATATGGCTGCGAGGTGCGCTCGGTTGAGGCGATACTGGCCGCCAAGGACATTGACGCGGTGGTGATCTGCACGCCGACCGACACCCATGCCGACCTGATTGAGGCGTTCGTGAAGGCGGGCAAGGCCGTGTTCTGCGAAAAGCCGATTGACCTGTCTTTGGCTCGGGTGAAGGCTTGCCTATCGGTGGTGCGCGCCGCCAAAGGCACGCTGATGGTTGGCTTTAACCGCCGCTTTGACCCGCATTTCATGGCGGTCCGGGCCGAGATTGCCAAGGGCACGGTCGGTGTGGTCGAGATGGTCGCGATCACCTCGCGGGATCCGGGGCCGCCTCCGATCGACTATATCAAGCGGTCAGGCGGGATTTTCCGCGACATGACGATCCATGACTTTGACATGGCGCGGTGGTTGTTGGGCGAAGAGGTCAGCGAAGTTTCGGCGATGGCGGCGGTTCTGGTCGATCCGGCGATTGGGGCGGCGGGGGATTCTGACAGCGTTCAGGTGATGCTGAAAACCGCTTCGGGCAAGATGGCGGTGATTTCCAACTCGCGTCGCGCCACCTATGGCTATGACCAGCGCATCGAGGTGCATGGGTCGAAAGGTGTCGTGTCAGCCGAAAACCAGCGCCCGGTGTCGATCGAGGTTGCCACGGGTGCGGGCTATACCCGTCCGGCGCTGCATGACTTCTTCATGACCCGCTATACCGAAGCCTATGCCGCAGAAATCGGCGCGTTCATTGATGCGGTTACGGCCAAGACCGCCGCAGCCCCGTCAGGTGAGGACGGCTTGCTGGCTTTGGCGCTGGCAGAGGCGGCATTGCTGTCGGTGAAACTAGGCCGCATGGTGAAGATGTCGGAAGTGGCTGGCTGAAAGTCGCTGGTCAATCTGGGGCGCGGGGGCAACCTCGCGCCGGTTTCAATTGGTGATCAGAAGATACGGGGCCGGATCTCCGCCGTCATTGGTGATGGTCACGAGGAAGCTGCCGCTTTCGCGCGGGATAATGCCGCACAGGGCAGAGGGCCCGGCAGAGGTATCCTGACAGATCGTGTTGCCTGCGGCGTCGGTGACCTTCAAGGTCAAATGCCCGCCCCCAAGTCGCAAAAGTCCAATCTCGCCATAGCTCTGACCGGGCAGTGGTCAGGAAAATGTCGTATTTCCACCAGCGCCTGACTAAGCGCGGTGACCTGCGCCACCGGGCCGGGTGGCGGAGTTTCGGTTTCCGCATCCGCAATAGCATCCCGCAGGATGTCGCCATCGGGGAGCATGACGCGGGCCGCCTCCATCAGCGCTTGTGGGTCCAAGCTGCCGGGCAGGGCAGCGGTTCGGGCCGGGTCGGCGACCACAGTGATCGCCGGGACATCGGCGGTGGGCGCCTTGGACGGCGCGGTTTTCATGGGCTTCTTGGTCTTGTCGGGTTTCGGTTCGGGTGCCGGCGCTGCCACCGGATCGGCCAGCCTGCGGGCGACTTGCCGCAGGGTGACGCCCTGGATCAGACCGGCCGCGGCGAACAAAAGGACGGGGTCGTGGGCGGCTTGGCCAAGGTCTGCGAGCCGATGCGCCTCGATCAGCCGGGCAACCATGCCGTCGCTGCCGTGAACGCGTGCCAGATTGGATGCCAGATCATCCGCTTGGGCAGGCAGGGCCAGGATAAGCAGGGCAAGGGCGGTCTGGCGCCTGGGTTCTCCCGTCGGCGCAATGCTGGCGGAAATGGCGGGGCAAGAGAAGCACCCTTCCGTAGGGCGCATGGTTTGGGGTATCCCGGTCAAAGCCAAAGGAGCCGTCATTTGCCGCAGATTACTGACCTGACCCGCGCTATTCTGACCCGGCTGATCGGCTTTGATACGGTCAGTTCCAAGCCGAACATGGCGTTGATGGTCTATGTGCGGGACTTGCTGGCCGGGGTCGGAATTGACAGCGTTTTGATCCCGGATCCGGCGGGCGGGAAGGCGAACCTTTATGCCTCGACGGGGCCGGGTGCAGGCGGCGTGATGCTGTCGGGCCATACCGATGTGGTGCCGGTCGAAGGGCAGGCGTGGACGACCCCCCCGTTTGAGTTGACGGAAAGCGACGGGCGGCTGTACGGGCGTGGGTCGGCGGATATGAAGGGGTTTTGTGCTGCGGCGATTGCCACGATGATGGTGGCAGCGGGGCGGCAGGCGGCGGGTCACGCTGCGGGGCAGGCTGCGGGGCAGGCTGCGGGGCAGGCTGTGGCGCGCAAGCTGGCTGTGCCGCTGCATCTGGCGCTGTCGTATGACGAAGAGATCGGCTGCATGGGTGTCAGATCGTTGATTGATGTGCTGGAGGCGGCCCCGGTGCGCCCCCGGTTCTGCATCGTGGGCGAGCCTACGGGCATGCAGGTGGCCAGCGGGCACAAGGGCAAGGTGGCGTTGCGGGCGACTTGCGTGGGGCGCGAGGGGCATTCTGCCTTGGCCCCGATGGCGCTGAACGCCTTGCATCTGGCTGCGGATTTTGTGAACACAGTCAGGGGCTTGCAGGCGGATGTTGTAGCGAACGGCATCAAGGATGGCGATTATGATGTGCCCTATACCACGCTGCATGTCGGCAAGCTGAATGGCGGGGTGCAGGTGAACATCGTGCCGAACCTGGCGGTTCTCGACTTTGAAATCCGCCCGGTGGCGCGGGACGATCCGGCGGTGCTGATCGACCGTTTGCGCGGCTTGGCGGAGGCGATCTGCGCGCCGTGGCGCGAGGCTTTCCCCGAGGTGGCGATCAGGATCGAGCGGCTCTGGGACTATCCGGGGTTGGCCACGCCACCCGATGCCGCCGTGGTGAATTTTGTCAAAGGGCTGACCGGGGCCAACGGCACGATCAAGGTGGCGTTCGGCACCGAGGGTGGGTTGTTTGACGCGCGGCTGGGAATACCGACGGTGATCTGCGGGCCGGGGTCAATGGCGCAGGGCCATAAGCCGGATGAGTTTGTGAGCCTTGAGCAGATGGCGCGCTGCGAGGCGATGCTGGCGGCCTTGGTGGCTCGGCTGGAGGCTGGGTTCTAGATGGCCGTCACGCTGACCTCGCTGTCCGACCTCAGCCATCTGGGCTTTGACACGATCATTGATGCCCGCGCCCCGGCCGAATTTGCCGAGGACCATGTGCCGGGCGCGATCAGCCTGCCGGTGTTGAACGACGAAGAACGCGCAAGGGTTGGCACGATTTACAAGCAGGTGTCGCCGTTTACCGCGCGAAAGCTGGGCGCGGCTTTGGTGTCGCGCAACGTGGCCAGCCATCTGGAAGGGCCGTTGGCGGACAAGCCGGGCGGCTGGCAGCCGTTGGTCTATTGCTGGCGGGGCGGGCAAAGGTCGGGGTCATTTGCCAGCATCTTGGCGCAAATCGGCTGGCGGGTGGAGACTTTGGCGGGGGGCTACAAAAGCTTTCGCGCGCTGGTCGTGAAACAGGTCTACGACACGCCGGTCGTCCCAAGGCTTGTGGTTCTGGATGGTAATACCGGCACTGCCAAGACCGAGATATTGAACCATTTGCCAGCCTTGGGCGTGCAAGTGATGGATCTGGAGGGGCTGGCCCGGCATCGCGGATCACTGTTTGGCCATATGCCGGGCGGGCAACCGTCGCAGAAGGCGTTTGAGACGGCGATTGCAATGGCGTTGGTGCAGGCGGATCCCCATCGTCCGTTGGTGGTCGAGGCGGAAAGTGCCAAGGTCGGTGACCTGCGGCTGCCGCCGAAATTGTGGGCCGCGATGTGTCAGGCGCCCCGGGTGTTTATCGAGGCGGGTCTGGACGAACGCGCGCGGTATCTGACGCGGGCTTATGCCGACATCGTGGCGGACGGCGTGCGGCTGGCGGAGGTGATTGGCCTGCTGCGCCATGCGCAACCGCGTGAGGTGATTGAGGGCTGGACGGCGCTGGCAGCCTCGGGGCAGTTCGAGGCGCTGGCGCATGATCTGATGCAGGCCCATTACGATCCGAGGTATGACAAGCACCGAGGGCGGATGGCAGGGGCTTCCGTCACGGTCAAGGCGGCGTCGCTTGAGGCCGTGGCACTGGACCGGCTGGCCGCCGAAGTGGCGGCTGCGGTTCTTCGGTAGCCCGGAGCGGTTCGCCGCGTGTCGGGTGAGATATTTCAAGGGGTGCCTGTGGGCTGGCTCTGGCCTCCGGCCGGCGTATTTGGGCAACCGGCAAATCGGAAAGCGGTTAGGGCGTGTTGGGGCGCAGTTTGTTGGGGCCCAGTTTGATAGGGCTCAGTTTGTCCGGGCCCAGTTAGATGGGGCCTTCGGTCAGGATGATTTCGGCGGGGCCGGTCGTGAGGCTGCCGATGATGGCCGCCCTGGTATCGCCAGCGGCGTGGAGTTGGGCCAACAGGTCCATCGCGCGGGCTTGGGGCACGGCGGCCAGTAGCCCGCCGCAGGTTTGCGGGTCATAAAGCAGGGCCGCGCGGGGGGTGGCAAGGTCTGCGCCCCGCATCCGACCGATCAGGGCGGCGCGGTTGGCGGGGGCGAGAGAGGAATGCTCGCCTGCGGCGGCGAGGGCTTCGGCCCCTTGCATCAGCGGGATGGTGTTCAGCCACAGGTGGGCGGTGGTTTGCGAAGCTGTCAGCATCTCGATCAGGTGACCGGCGAGGCCGAAGCCGGTCACATCGGTCATGGCATGGGCGTGGGGGGCCAGGATCGCCGAAGCGTCGGCCAAAGGCCGCAGCATTTCGGCGAAACAGGCGGTGACGGCTTCGCCCAACATCAGGTCGGGCAGGCGGGCCATCGCCATTTCGGCAGCGAGCAGGGTGCCGGAGCCCAAGGCTTTGGTCAGGATCAGCGCGTCGCCGGGTTGGGCGCGGGCTTTGGTAATGGGCTCTGTAGTAACCCCGGTGACGGTGAAACCGATGGTCAATTCAGCACCTTGGGAGGTGTGGCCGCCGACGATATCGGCACCGGCTTGGCCAAACACTTCGGCAGCGGCACCCATCACATCGGCCAGCATCCGGGCCTGCAGGGCGGGCGACAGGCGGGGCAGGGTGATTTGGGCGAGCGCCACTTGCGGGTTAGCCCCCATCGCCCAGATGTCGCCCATCGCGTGCACGGCGGTCAGGCGGGCCATCAGGCGCGGATCGCAGGTGAAGGCGCGCAAATGGTCGGTCGACAGCACCTGGACGCCATTGTCGGCCCGCAGGATGGCGGCGTCGTCACCGGCACCGGCCAGAACCTCGGCGCGCTTTGGGCGCGGCAGGGCCGACACCATGGCCGTCAGACCATCGGAGCCGACCTTGGCCCCGCAGCCGCCACAGAGGGGTTTATCGCCCAAAGCCTCGACCAATCCGGTCACAGGATGGGCGGGCAACGCAGGCCCGGCCATGGCTGGGAAGTCTTCGAACTTGGCCATGAACCGGCGGTCGATGCGGTCTTTCATCCGCCAGAGCCAACCGCCCGCCACGCGCAGGCCCCATTTGTCGGCGATGGCGGTCTGACTGCCCAGCGAGATCAGCTTGAGGTAGTCTTTCTGCGGGGTGAACCGGCGCAGCGGCTGTTCGGTGAGGGCCGCGCGCAGATTGGCCAGCAGGACCGGGGCCGCACGCACGGCGTAAACCCCGGCTTTCGGGCGGGGCGCGTGGCTCAGGTGGGCGCAATCGCCGGCCGCAAAGATCAGCGGGTCAGAGCTGCGTAAACTGGCATCGACCGTCACATAGCCATCGTGCAGGGCAAGGCCGGTGGCGGTGAGCCAGCCGTGGGGGCGCGCGCCTGCGACGGTCAGGGTGAAGTCTGACGCCAGGCTGCGGGCATCAGCCAGAATGACGGCATTCGGTTCGGCTCGGGCGGGGCTGGCGTTCGACAGGACGCTGACGCCGCAAGCTTGCAGGGCTGCGGCCAGACCGGCGCGGCTTTTGGCGGAGAGCGAGGGCAGCAGGGCTGGACCCCGGTCGATCAGCGTCACTTGAGGTGCTGCCCTAGCACGGCGCAGGCGGTGGGCCGAGGCGAGGGCCAGTTCAACCCCACCGACGCCACCGCCAATAATCATCAGGCGGGGGGCGGGCAAGGCGCGGTCGACAAAAGCCTGCCACGATTTGGCATAGGTGCCCATCGGTTTGGCGGAATGGGCATATTCGGTAAAACCGGGCAAGTCGGGCAGGTCGGAGGTGATGCCGATGTCAAGGCTCGCGAGGTCATAGGCCAGGGGTGGGCGCCCTGCCAATTGAATGGTTTGGGCGGCGCGGTCGATGCCGGTGGCGCGGTCGAGGATCAGGCGGGCGTTGGCGAACCGGGCCAGCCGCACAAGGTCGATCATCATCGCTTCGCGCCGGTAATGCCCCGCGATCAGGCCCGGCAGCATGCCGGTGTAAGGCGCCACAGGATCGGGGTTGATCAGGGTCAGCCGCACACCGGGCATGGGCTTCATCGCCCACATCCGCAGGACTAATGCATGGGTATGCCCGCCGCCAATCAGCACAAGGTCACGGACGAGGGGCAGGGTCATATCTTGCATGGGTGCCTTTCCTGAAGCGTGGCGACCCTACAGGCTTGGGAGGCCATTGGCGAGGGACGGCGCATATCAGGCAACCCGGACCGCGCACGGGTTTCGTCGCTTCGGCGTTGCAAGCGCCGTGCCAGTCGTCTAGCCCTTTGACATGACCCAGCGCCAGAGGATCGAGGTCAAGCAGACCCTGCGGCTGAAGCTCACCACCGGGCTTCGGGCTTCGATCGAAATGCTGAAATTCGATGCCACCGGGTTGGCCAACTATCTGGAAGAGCAGGCGGCGGCGAACCCCTCGGTGGTGCTGACCCAGCCGGTGCCGCGCGACTGGTTGCCGCGCTGGACCGGCGTGCTGCCGGGGGCGGCGCGGGCCGATCTGCCTGACGCGGGTGAGCGGTTGGCCGGGCCCGGACCGAGCCTGATGGCGCATGTGTCGGCAGAGATTGACCGCGCCATGAAAACCCCGCGCGACCGGGTGATTGCCTTGGCACTGGCCGAAGCGCTGGCCCCGTCAGGTTGGATCGACCGGCCCCTGCTTGCGGTGGCCCGCGAGCTCGGCTGCAAACTGGCCGAGGTGGAGGCCGTACTGATCCGCCTGCAACAGATTGAACCGGCGGGGCTTTTC